>JANYFO010000209.1 GCA_025362635.1 Gemmatimonadaceae bacterium
CGTGCCGCTCTCGTGAGTGCGTCCGTAGGCCAAGCGGTGCTTGCACGCCGCAGTCGCGCCGTCGCTTCCGAAAAGAAACCGTTGCTTGACGATTTGCGGCGTATGCTGCTCGCCTACCTGCAACCCATGTTGGATGCACCGATTGCTAGCCCGCGCAAGGCAACCCGCGCGCGCTAATTGAAACAGTGCGGAGAGTTGCCCGTCACTTCGCGACCGACGACCTTTCTTGCATGACTTCGCACCCGCCCACGCACACCGTCACCATTGGGCTCGTTCAAGAGACGGCCTCTGACAATCTCGCTGCCAACGTCGCTCGCGCCGTCGTGCGCATTCGTGAGGCCGCGTCACGCGGCGCACAGATTATTTGTCTACAAGAGCTCTTCAACGCGCCCTATTTTTGCAAAACTATTCGCGCAGATCGTTTCGATATCGCCGAGCCACTGGACGGTCCGACAGTACGCACGATGCAGGCGCTCGCCAAAGAATTGGGCGTGGTACTTGTGGTTCCGTTTTATGAAAAGCAAACAGCCGGGCTCTATCGCAATTCCGCCACGGTGATTGACGCGGACGGTTCTGTGCTTGGCACGTATCGCAAGATGCATATTCCGCACGATCCGCTCTTTGAAGAGAAGTACTATTTTGCGCCCGGTGACGTCGGACCGGATGTGCGTGGTGATCAACATCCAGGCATCAGTGGTTTTCGCGTGTGGCGAACAAAGTTTGCTGACATCGGTGTGTTGATCTGCTGGGATCAATGGTATCCCGAAGCCGCGCGCATCACGACGTTACTCGGCGCGCAAATTCTATTTTATCCAACCGCCATCGGATGGCATCCCGCGGAAAAGTTGACGTTTGGTGACGCACAACTCGACGCGTGGCGCACGGCGCAACGCGCGCATGCCATCGCGAATGGTGTATTTGTTGCCGCACCAAATCGCGTGGGCTTTGAGCCGGAACCTGGCACAGAGGGTATTGAGTTTTTCGGACATTCGTTTGTTTGTGATCCGTTTGGTCGATATCTGGCGCAGGCGTCCACTGAGCCGATGGTTCTCATGGCCGCGTGCGATTTAGAACTGATCGAAGACACGCGCCGGAATTGGCCATTTCTGCGCGATCGTCGGGTGGATGCGTATGGTCCGATCACACAGCGTTGGTTGGCGGAGCGCTAGTCGTGGTCGCAACACATTGCATGCCGGCAGAGTGGTCACGACACGATGCGACGTGGATTGCCTGGCCGCATCATGAACCCGACTGGCCTGGAAAGCTGGAACCAATTCCATGGGTGTACGCAGAGATTGTTCGTGCGCTTGCACCGTACGAGCGTGTAGAAATTCTCTGTCACAGTGCACACGTGCGGGACGACGCGCAGCATGCGCTCGACCTGCATCACGTATCACGTGAACGTTACCGGCTGCATCTGCAACCAACCGACCGTGTGTGGTTGCGCGATTCTGGTCCCACCGGCGTGCACGACGTGCACGGCAACGTTTCGCTCGTGCGTTGGGACTTTAATGCGTGGGCTAAATACGAAAATTTCGCGCGTGACGTACAAGTGCCGCTCGCCATCTCGGCAATCACGGGTCTCGTGGCGCGTGATGCTGTTCGTCCGGATACTGGTGTGGCACTTGTGCTTGAAGGTGGGGGTATTGAGACTGACGGCATGGGGACCATGCTCGTTACGGAAGAGTGGCTCTTATCGGATGTGCAGGTGCGCAATCCTGGAATGGATCGCGCTGGGTATGAAAGTGCGTTCGCAGAGTATTTGGGCATCACGAAAACAATTTGGTTGGGCGAAGGCTGTGTGGGCGACGATACACACGGACATGTTGACGACATCGCACGGTTTGTGGCACCGGGGGTCGTCGTGCTCGCGCATGAGACTGACTCTGCTGACGACAATCATCGTCGTTCGCTCGACAATTTAAAACGCCTTCGCTGTGCAACTGACGCGCGCGGTCACGCGTTACAAGTAGTAACGTTGCCGTATCCGCGTGCGGTGATCATGGACGATGCGCGCCTGCCGGCGAGTTACGCCAACTTTTATATCGCGAATGGGGTGGTGCTTGTGCCAACATTTAACGACGCGAACGATCGCATCGCGCTGAACACGTTGGCCACCGTGTTTCCAGCGCACGCGGTGGTTGGCATTCACGCGGTGGATCTCGTGTGGGGTCTTGGTACGTTGCATTGTCTCACCCAACAGCAACCGTCCGCCTTGCACCGCGAGTACGCGTGACTACTCCTCCGCAGCAGAACAGTGAGCCAAACGTTCCTGACGGCAACGATCCGCAAGGAAACTTGCCGGCGTGGGCGACGCGTAACATCGCCGGCGGCGAGCTGTCCGACGTTTCGTTGGCCGCGTTTATCGGTCCACGTTGGGAGCGTTCATATCGTAAAAAGTTTGCGACGTTCCGTGCTGACGCGTCGTTCGTGCCGACATGGAACTGGAGCGCCGCTTTCGGTATGCCTTTTTGGTTTCTCTATCGAAAGCTGTACCTTGCATTCGGCGTATTTTTCGTTTTGCCTGGCGTCGCGTTTCGCTGGCTCACGGGTACTGATACGGTGTTGACGTTGCAAAACGTACAGCTTCCAGAGAATCAATCGCTGCTGATGATGAATTTCGCGATTTTTGCGTCCGCGATAATTGCCGCAGGTGGTACGGGCAACTGGTTGTTGTTTCGGCGCGCGCGCGCCGCCACAAAGTTGGCCCAATTGCAGCGGCTGCCCGATGCCGACGCACAGCTCTGGTTGGCACGTATTGGCGGAGTCAATCGCGGGGGAACGCTGCTCTTTTGTGTGCTTTCGCTGGTGCTGGCGGTGGCGCAAGTGGGGGCGTGACGTCTGCGTTACGTCGTTCTTGGCCAAGCGCCGAATGTCACTCGGCTTTCATTCACCGGCCAGGTGACGCGAATTGCGCGGGCGGTGTTGTACAGCGATGACTGACGCGGAACTGGTCACCCGGACCCGCGCTGGAGATGCCGATGCGTTCGGAGCGCTCGTGGCGCGTTACTACGATGCGTGTTGGCGGTTCGCGTATCACATGTTGGGAGAGCGAGCAGATGCCGAAGACGTCGTGCAAGACAGTTTTTTGCGTGCGTATCTCGCGATTCGTCGCTACGACGAACGTGATCAGTTTCGCGGTTGGTTGTTCCGCATTCTGACCAACCAATGTCGCAACTTTATTACGGCACGGGGTCGTCGCACACGGCGGTTTGTTCAGGATGACGTGGCGATTCAGAATGCCGCGACTCCATCAATCGGCATGCAGCTTGGTGTCGAAGATGCGGTGCTCGCGCGCGCACTGGCGCAGCTGGATCCGTTGCAGCGCGAAGCATTGTTGCTCAAATATGCTGAGGGGCTGGAGTACACCGAGATGTCCAAGATGACTGGCGTTGGAGAGTCTGCACTGAAGATGCGCGTGAAGCGCGGCGGTGAGCGGCTGCGCGCCATTCTGGCCTCGTTGAATGTCTGAGCGAGACGGGGTATTGCCGTTTCCGTCAGACAACGATGACGGGTCAGTCACTGACCTGATCATCGCTGCGCGCGTGGCATCGTTGTATGCCGCCACCCCAACGGCAGACCGCACACAAATCGAACGGTGCACACGTGCAGTATTGCGTGACGCCGCGCGGCAATCCGCGCGCGGCCGACCTCCCGGGGTGCTGCGTGCGCGATGGATGTGGGGCGCAGCGGCGGCGGCAGTGTTGATTGTCGCTACCATTCGCGGACGACCCGCCGTGCTCCTGGTGCCGCAGGGAGCAGTAACGCGCGTTGATGACGGCCAGGCGATTCGCTTTGATCTGCGGCTGCCCGCGCGCGCCAAAGAAGTAGCCATTGTGGGCGACTTTAACGGATGGGATGGGCGCAAGACGCCGATGCGCAAACGTAGCGCCGACGGTACGTGGTCCGCGCGCGTCGCGCTGCCGCCCGGTCGTCATGTGTATGCGTTTGTGGTTGACGGTGACCGTTGGTTGGTCGATCCGCTTGCGCCGCAAGTACCCGACTCTGGCTACGGTCCGACAAACGCGTTGGTCGTTGAGGGAGCAATGCGATGAATCCGATCGTACTCACCGTGTTGCTGTCATTGCATTCCATCGCTGCCGCGTCCCGAGACACCATTCCTCGCGAAGGATTTCAGCAAATTCAGTTCGACGCGTCGCGCTTTGACAGCGTTACGGCGTTTGCCCTACGGAACTTGCTGGACAACGCGGCCAGTCGTGGCCTGCCCACGGGTCCACTCGTCAGTCGCGCGTTAGAAGGTGCTGCACGTCGTGCGAGCAGTGATCATATTCTAAAAGTGGTGCGCGATCATGCCGCCGCGCTCGCCGAAGCGCGCGACGCGCTTGGTGTCGAATCGCGTGTCAATGAACTCGACGCGGGTGCCATGGCGATTCGGTCGGGCATTCCCCGCACCGCGCTTCGCGCGATTCGCGCGTCTCGGCCGAGCGGCTCAGTGGAGATGCCGCTTACGGTGCTTACGGACATCGTGCTGCGCGGTGTGCCGAACCCAACCGCGCAGGACGCCGTCACATCGATTTCGCAAATGCCCGGCTCCGATGAAGCGTTGCAAGGTTTGCAGATCACGGTGGCAAAGAACGCCATCCGCGGTCCGGGTATGGCCGTCGACGCACTGAATCGCTACCTTCGTGGTACGGTTCAAGGTTTTGCGTCTCCCTCCACTCCCGCGACGGGAGACCGCAAGCCGATCCGACCACCAGCTCCGTGACGCCCGCCCGTTCTTCTCTTCGCGCGTCGCACCGCCGCTCAACACCGAGCAGCGGCGAGCCGCGGCCGTGCGTGCTCACATGGCTCGTAATTGTTTCCATGTCGTTTGCCAGCGCACCGCTCACCGCACAACGGCGCGGTGACTCTCCCATCGCGCCGTCGTCGGCACTCGGCCCCGCCACTGATTCACCGACGCTGTCCGTGCTCGGACTCGCGGCACTCCCCGATGGCAGCGGCAACGCCATGTCCAATCGCAACGAGATTTGGATGGGCGCAACACAGCCTCTTATAAAACTCGGCAACGTGCGATTGTCCGCCATTGGAAGCGGCAACTGGCAAGCGCGTGATGCCGTGGGCACGACATCGTCCATCGAAGGATTGCTTTCGCTCCGTGCTCGTGCACGATTTGGCGAGACGCAGGTTTGGAGCGCCGCGAGTTATGGACGCGCCGATTTGAGCACCGACGCCGGCGCGCAGCTCAGTGGCATGCGCAACACAGTCATTCCTCCGGGTTTCGGGGCGAATGCGCTGGCCGACACGACAGTGTCACGTCGATTGGATGTTGGGAATCTCGGTCGCGTTGAAGCTGGTTTTCTCACAAACGTTGCCGGCGTCGAACTTTCCTTTGGCATGTCAGTAGAGCGCGCTACGCGCGTAACCACGCAAACACTCACTATCAACGAGGCCACCGGATCTATTCCGATGGCCTCTGCTGAACGTGTACCGGCAGTACGTACACTGCGGTCAGCGCAACAGCGCGACATTGCATCGAGCATTGCGTCGATGGGTTTTAATACTGGCTCAACCCAGTGGCTCATTTCGCTCACTGCGCCGGTTGCCACGTGGGTGTCGACGGATGCGCTCGGGGTGAAGCCGAAGGTACCGCCAGCGATCGCCTCATTGGCTATCGCGCATCCGGTCGCCGCGTGGCTGTCAATCGTCGGCGCTGCGAGCACCAACTCATCATCCGTCGGTTCGATCGCACTGCGTGATGAAATCGGAGACTCGCGATATCATAAGTTTGCGCCAATTGTTGCGCTCGGTCTACGATTCACGCAGTTACCATTTCGTGGACGCGCCGACGATACGCCGCGTGGCATCTTGTCGTTCGAAACGCGCACTATTGGCGCGGTTGATTCGGCAACGGTCGAGCAAGGCGCACCAATGGCCGACGGTGACACGTTGCGCGTGATCTTACTCATCGATGCGCCGCGCGCTGAGTCAGTGGAATTGATGGGCGACGTGACGGAATGGACGGTCACACAACTCACACGCGCAAAGAACGGTCGCTGGCGTGCAGAGTTAAAACTCTCACCCGGCGTGCATCGGCTTATGGTACGTGCAGATGGTGGGTCATGGATTGCACCACCGGGATATCCCGTTGGCAATGATGACTACGGCGCGCCGGTAGGAATGATTGTGGTGCGTCGAAAACCGTAGGCACTCCTGCGATACCGCATGCAACAGCAGACCGCGCCAATTCGCGGTCTGCTGTTTTTTTCGTTACCGCTCGCCCTTTATGCGAATGATCTGACTCGTGCTGTCCGTGATGCCTGCGCCTGAGACCAAGATGGTCAACTGATATTCGCCGGCTGATACGGGCGGAAAATTGAGCGTGAGACTACGACCCGGTGCGCCGTCCGGACGTCCATTATCCGCGTAGCGAATGGAGACAGGCGTGACTGACTTGGACAGTCCAATCGAGCTTCCGAGTTTCTGAAAGAAGCTCGCGCCTACTCGCGTCGCGCGCACGGACACTTGCAGCGGCGCGCTTGGCGTGGCGTTCCGATACATCTCCCAGTACAAACCGACGGTCGCACCCCGCTCAATCTCGAGTGACCCATACGCCTGTGGCGCGTTCTTCTCTAGCGACGGCGTTGCGCCGGCATCACCGCGCTGTAGCAGCAAATAATCCGAGAGTCGAGCGTCCTTCGGGAGTGGTTGCACGGTGCCGCGTGCGCGCGTCACACGACGGCCGGCAGGCGCGAACACTTCAATGCTTGCTATCATAGGCGCCGTGCCCATCAGCGCGAGCAGCGCACCGTTGG
>JANYFO010000226.1 GCA_025362635.1 Gemmatimonadaceae bacterium
ATACGGTCTTCTGCTTCTCCGTAGTTGCCGGTGATGTTGTTTGCACAGATGGCTACGATCACTGGCCCGGATTTTGTGTAAAGAATCCCGACGTCATTCGCGAGCAACGGAGGCCAGTCTCCCGTCTTGTGCGCGACCGGAATCTCGAGGTAGTGTGGCAAGCGTCGATCACCCCCGAGTTGCATGCGCATCATCGTCAACATCAGATCACAAGACGACTTACTCGCCAACGGCGCGTCGCGCACGGTGCCGTCCTGACAGCGCTGTAGGCGTTCTAGCAGCCGACCGACCGCACGCGGCGTGATCTCCCCAAGCCAGTACATCTTCTTGTTGGCTACCGCGTCACGAGGGTTCATCGTGTACCCCGGCTCAAGCACCTTCGCAAATACCTGCGCGACCGTGTAGAAAAGCTTCATGCCGCCGCCGTTCGCTGCGATCCACGCGTTCACCCGATCAACTCCGCCCACCTGCGCGATGGCGAGGTCGGTGGCGGTGTTATCCGACGTGATCACCATTTGCGCGAGCACGTCGCGATACGTCGGCTGAAGTCCGGCGTCGAATCGCTGCAGGAGGCCGGTGCCACCGCGCTTGCTCTCCGCCGTAATGGTGAGGCGCGTCGCGAGTGACTGCGTGCCGGCGTCCACCTGCTGCATGGCGAGCGCGAGAATCGGCAGTTTGATCACGCTGGCCGAGTTAAAGGCGTCGTCCGCGCGAACGCCAGCCTCCTCGCCTGTGGTGAGGTGCTTCACGTAAACACCGAGCGACCCTGGATACCGCGTCGCCTCGGCTGCGAGAAGGCGAGAGAGTCCAGTTGACGCCGAAGACTGTGCAAGCGCGAAGCTCGGGCACGCGAACAGGAGGGTGGACAGCAGGCGACTTAGCACGCGAGTCATAGCGTTTCACACGTCGTTAAAGTGATCATGCACAAAGCGGTGCCAACAAAACGTTCAACTATCGCGCGACATACCCCCGCCCCTTCCATCGCACATTTCTCCCCCGCGCAATCGCGGCAACACAAATCCAAAGCAACACCAACCCACCAAGCGGCGCGAGCGCTGCGCGCCACGCCGACTCGCGATTGAGTCGATTCGCAATAGCAAATGATGCCAAGACACCGGCCGTTGCGACGACACTCCAAATGATTCCGCGCATCGCCCACGGTATTCCAAATATCAGCGCCACAACGCTTGCGAGCAACACGACAAACGGCAGCAACATGCCCAACGGAAACGTCAACAGCACCAACGGGTAGATCGCACGACCAAAGGCACCACCGCGCATTGCAAAACGACCACCAGCATACACATTCTTGCCCCAGCCTTGCACCAACGCGCCGAGTCCGTCGTACATTCGCACGCGCAATTGCTGCACGCCCAACGCCAACGACACCCGCTGCCCCTGTGTCCAAATGGCTTGCGCCATCATCACATCTTCCGCAACGAAATCGCGAACTGCGAAATGTCCGCCAATCGCATCGTACGCCGATCGTGACAGCATGAAACACTGTCCGTTCGCAATGACGTCGCTCGCTGTTGTCGCACGCTCCATCGCCGCGCCACTGCCATACCGCGTGAGGATGAGCGTGAAGACCGACGGCTGCACCGCGCGTTCCCAAATGGTTTCCATAAGCTGCCGACCAGCCACCGACATCAACTCCACGCCACGCGCAGCGCGTAAGCGTACCGTGCGCGTGATGAGATCGGGTGCGTGCCGTGTGTCGGCATCGATGAACAGCAACAAATCACCTGTTGCTTGCGCCTGACCCGCTTGGCACGCCCACTGCTTCCCAAACCAACCCGGCGCTAAGTCGGGCGCGTGCACCAGTGTGAAACGCGTATCACCAGCGGCGGCGTCGCGCGCGAGCTGCGCCGTGTTGTCAATCGAATGATCGTCAACAACAATAAGTTCGAGATTCGGCCACGTGCTCGCTAACACCGAACGCACGCACGACGCAATGTGCACGGCTTCGTTTCGCGCAGGTAAAATTACCGAGACGCGCGGCGCATCTCTGGCCAGCGGCGGCGTGTCGTCCACGTCGTCCAGCGACGCGGTGTTGCGCAATCTCCCGGCAACAAGTGCGGGCGAGATCCACCACGGCAGTGCCGTGAGAATTGCAACGGAGACGGAGAAAACGATACTTGGCACGTGATCAAACATGAACACTGCGCACCGCGCCGCACAGCGCGAGCACAAAACCACGGGATCTCGTGGCACGCTTGATACAGAAGAAGTACGTTCCGGTATGACTTTCCCCATCGGCACTGCGTTACGTGAGCCACCGCGCCTGACGATCGGGGCGCGTGTTGCACTGATCGCCCCATCGGGACCGCTGCGCAATGCAGACGACGTCGCAACAGCCGAAGCGACCGCGCGCTCGTTGGGCTGGGAACCGGTCGTTGGCGCACACGTCCACAGTCGCGACGGATATTTCGCGGGGGACGATGCCACGCGGTTGCGCGACCTGCTGTGGGCGTTGACTGACCCTCGTATTGACGGGATTTGGTGCTTGCGCGGTGGGTACGGCGCGTCGCGACTTCTGCCACACCTCACGCGCGACACCATACGTGCACACCCCAAAGCTCTCCTCGGCTACTCCGACATTACCGCGCTGCATGCCGCGTGGAGCGACGCGGGTTTCGTGAG
>JANYFO010000261.1 GCA_025362635.1 Gemmatimonadaceae bacterium
CATGAACTCGTTTGACGCGTAGAACAGGACTTCGTCGGAATCGACGTTGCTGTGATTGTATGGCGCCGGCACCGCCAGCGGATCGAAGTCGTACGGTCGCGGGCAGAACGAGCAGATTACAAAGCCATCGCCTTGAAATGTTTGATGCACGGGCGGTGGCTGATGTATGCGACCAACGATTGGCTCAAAATCGTGAATGCTAAAAATCCACGGATAGAAGTACCCGTCCCATCCCACCACATCGAACGGATGGTGGTCAAGAATTAGTTCGTTTAGCGCGTTGTACTGTTTGACGAGAATGGGGAAGTCGCCCTTCTCGTCGTGAGGCGCCAACGAGAGGGGACGCTGAATGTCACGCTCGGAGTACGGCGCACCCTCCAGCAACTGGCCAAACTCATTGCGGTACCGTTTGGGAAATCGCACATGACCGCGACTTTCAAAGACGACGAACTTCGATGGGCCCGCCGCAATATCGAGGCGCCAGCGATGCGTAATATTTCGATGAATTACGACGTAGTCGCCGGCCTTGTACGGCAATTCTCCAAACACCGACTCAAGCACGCCCGCCCCTTCGGCGACGTACACCACTTCATCGGCTTGTGAGTTGCGATAAAAGTGCGCATCAATTTCGTCAGGCTCGACGTACAGCATGCCGATATCGCTATTAAACAAGAGCGGTACGCGATCTAAGGTCGGGGAGCCGCCCTTCGAGGCCCGAGACGTGAGGAAATGTCGATGGCGTAACGACGTCTCTTCATCGGCCTCCCAGACCATGTCGCGCAACTTGCGTGCGGACTTTACCGTGGTGGGAGGATGCGTGTGGTAGAGCAGCGACGATGTGCCGACAAAGCCTTCGTGGCCCATCAACTCCTCGGCATACAATCCGCCGTCCGGTCGACGAAACACGGTGTGCCGTTTGCGCGGAATAGATCCGAGCGTGTGATAAATTGGCATCGTCGCCTCAGAGGTTACCGCGCAACGCTTGTTCCGCTTCGATAGCTTCGAAGAGTGCTTTAAAGTTGCCCTTCCCAAAACTCTTGGCGCCTTTGCGCTGAATAATCTCAAAAAATAACGTTGGGCGATCTTCGACGGGTTTTGTAAAGATTTGCAGGAGATAACCGTCGGGGTCGCGATCCACCAAAATGCCGAGTTCTTCCAAACGCGCCAGTGGTTCGTCGATCACCCCGACGCGATCCTGTAACTCGCGATAGTACGAGGTAGGTGCGGTGAGAAACTCGACGCCGCGATCCCGAAGGGCGGTGACCGTGGCGATGATATTGTCCGTCGCAAGCGCGAGGTGCTGCGCTCCCGGCCCACCGTAAAAATCGAGATATTCTTCAATCTGCGATTTCTTTTTGCCCGACGCCGGTTCGTTTATAGGGAATTTGATTTTGTCATTGCCGTTGGCCATCACTTTGGACATGAGCGATGAATACTCTGTGCTAATGTCTTCATCGTCAAACGTGATGAGATTACGAAAACCCATGACATCCGCGTAATACTGCACCCAACGATTCATCTGGCCGAGTTCGACATTCCCAACACAGTGGTCGACGTATTTGAGTCCAACATCCGCGGGTTGATAGCGCGGTGTGATGGCTCGAAAACCCGGAAGAAACAGACCACGATAGTTGGTACGTTCGACAAGCGAATGAATGGTGTCGCCATACGTCGCGATTGCGGCAATGATCACCTCGCCGTCTGCGTCGCTGTGGACAACAGGTTCGTGCACCGCGATGGCTCCGCGTGCGAGTGCAGTCGCGTAGGCCTCCCGTGCATCGTCTACCCAAAGCGCGTAATCGCGCACGCCATCACCGTGCTTCAACACATGCGCGGCAATCAATGAATCGCTGCCGAGGGGTGTGGTGAGGACCAGGCGAATTTTGCCCTGTTGCAATAGATAACTCGCCCGATCGCGCACGCCCGTTTCGGGGCCGCGATAAGCGATAAGCTGATAACCGAAGGCCGTTCGATAATAGTGACTGGCCTGCTTCGCATTGCCAACGTACAGCTCAACGTAATCGGTGCCGTTGATCGGGAAAGCGTCGTGCGCGACGTCCATTTCTGGGGTTGCGAGAGTAGCCATGACAGATGTCCTTTGAAGATTGAGTCGAATATCGGAGTGAATAGCAGGTGGCGTCACGTCGAACCGCTCTCAGATATGCGAACGCGGCAGCGCGCCGATCCAGGCACGCCCCCGCTCATCTCCCTTTCTCAAATGCGTCATGATTTCTCCCTGAACAAACAACCAGTCCGGCAGCACGCGTTATCGCTAAAGGTAGTCACGCGCGCGCTGCCGAGACTCGTTGTGCATGCTACATCTGCTTCGCGACTATATGCGACTTGATCTTGTCGTACACGCCCTGCGTCAAAATTTTCTTCTGAACGAGCTGCAACTTATTGGAATACGGGCGACCGGCGATAATCTTCGCCGAATAGACGGTGCCGATGCCCTTAATGGCTTCCAACTCGGCCGACGATGCCGTGTTGATATCGACTTGCGTCATTGCCGCGGCCGACTTGGCCATTTTGTGCGGCGGTTGCGCCATTGCGGCCTTGGCCGTTGTGGCTTGCGCAGACAGCATCGGCGCCAAGGCAACGGATGCAACTAGCGCGAACGTACGGAAAATAGAACGCATAATCAGAAACTCCGACGGGAAGGAAGAGCGGGACCTACTTGAATTACACCAAAAGTTCAGGAAGATTCCTGAAGTGCGCCAGCGCTTCAGGATTGGCCAGTGCATGCGCATTGAGAACCGGCCGATTGTGGATGACTTCGCGGACGGCCAACTCCGTGATTTTCCCGCTGACCGTACGCGGTATGTCGGCAACTGCAATGATGAGGCGCGGGACATGATGCGGGCTCGTGTGCTCACGAATGCGACGACGAAGTTGCTCGCGAAGCTTCTCATCCAACGCGACGCCGTCTCGCAGCCGCACGAACAATACAATTCTTGTGTCTGCAGACAGGCCAACACCCACCGTCTGCTCAACAACGATCGATTCCAACACCTCCGCAGCCTGCTCTACCTGCCGGTAGATCTCGGCGGTGCCAATGCGCACACCGCCGGGGTTAAGCGTTGCATCGCTGCGTCCATGAATAACCACACCATCGTGCACGGTGATCTCCGCCCAATCGCCGTGACGCCATACGCCTGGGAAATGGTCGAAGTAGGCCGCGTGATAAGCCGCACCGCTTGCGTCGTTCCAAAACGCGACGGGCATGCTCGGGAACGGACGTGTACACACTAATTCTCCGGCGCTGCCCTGCACTGCGTGACCCTTATCGTCGAAAATCTCAACCGCCATACCGAGACCGCGCATTTGCAATTCACCGCGGTACACCGCCCCCATCGGGTCGCCCAACGCAAAGCAGCTGACAATGTCCGTGCCGCCGCTAATACTTGCCAATCGGATGTCTTCTCGGATGGCCCGATACACGAACTCATAGCTATGCGTCGCGAGCGGACTACCGGTTGAGAGCACCGTACGCAGGGCCGATAAATCACATAGTGTACGAGGCTCAACGCCCTCTTTTTCGAGCACTGCCAAATACTTGGCGCTGGTGCCGAACACATTAATGTGCTCGTCTTGCGCCATGCGCCACAGAATGCGTGGGTCCGGCGCCAGCGGTGCGCCGTCAAACAGCACAATGGTTGCACCAAGCGCCAGCCCGGATACAAGCCAATTCCACATCATCCACCCGCAGGTGGTGAAATAAAAGAGCACATCGTTCGCGTGCAGATCCGTATGCAGCGCTAATTCCTTCCAATGCTGCAACAGCGTTCCGCCCGCGCCGTGCACGATGCATTTGGGCAGGCCCGTTGTTCCCGACGAGTACAAAATGTACAGCGGATGATTGAATGGCAGTCGCGCGAAGGACGGCTCCATTACGTTTGCGTAGCGCGCGCGCACATGGTCAATCCGCTCCACTTTTTCTATAACTTCGAATAGCGGATTTGCGTCGAGATAGGGCACAAGCCATACGGCTTTCAACGAAGGAATGCCAGCAACGATGTCGCGCACACGCGAGATGCAGTCGATCCGCTTGCCAGCATAGCGATAGCCGTCAGCAACAACTAACACCGTTGGTTCTATCTGTTGGAAGCGATCAAGCACCCCCTTCGTGCCAAAGTCTGGCGAGCATGACGACCAAATTGCACCGATCGACGAAGCGGCAAGCATCACAATGACGGCGTCCGGAATATTTGGCAGATACCCAGCGACGCGATCACCAACGCCAACGCCAGCGCCGCGCAGGGCCGCCGCAGTTTGTGCAACGCGCGTTGCCAACGTCGCAAATGTGATGTGCTCGTACGCACCCGATTCGTTCCACGCGGCGATGGCCACGTGGTCGTCACGACGACGCAGCAAGTGTTCAGCAAAATTGAGGCGTGTTTCTGTAAACCATTCAGGGCCGAGCGCGGGCGTGGGTGGGGCCATTTGATCGGCGCCGCGCAATACGGCGCGCCACGGTGCATGCGGTGGACCAGGTCCATCCGCCATTACATCGGCGGCGCGCCACACCTCAGCCCAGAACGTTTCGAGATGTCCGACCGACCAGCGTTGGAAATCGTGTGACGTTTCAATACTCGCCGGAAGCACGCGCTTGTCTTGGAGCGCGCGTATGAACGCATGCATCCGCGTTCGCTGTACGCCACTTGTCGTTGGCGTCCAGAGGGGGGCATCGACGGTGCTTAAGCGAATTACCATCTGCTCGTTGCGCTTCTCACGTTACCGACGCGCCAACGCCACGGCGGGACACGTTGGCCCATGGATATCGCAGTACCAACCGTGACGATCATGGAACACCAAATGGGGCGCATCGTTGGGACGAATGCGCACGCGAACCACGTGTTCGACCGCCGTATGCGGACCGACAACCGTACGTGGATCAAGCACCTCAATGATCGGCTTGATGGGAAAGAGATCGAGCTGTTGCATGCGTTGCGAAGAATGCGTGCGCGACCCTCCCACTGCTAGTCCTTCCAAAGCAGTTCCCATTCACAAAATGGTCTTACCACGTGATGCAACGAGTTGACTTGCGTCGGATGCCGCCGTACAGCGGCACGCCCAACGAATTGAATGACAACGCTCCCGATGCTTCAGCCCAATTTTTTTCGGTCACGTCGGGGTGCGCATCGGCCGCGAGCCAGAGCGTTGTAAAATCCGCGTATGCCGCCTCGTGCGTAGGCGCCGCGGCGAGCAAAGCGGCGTGGCTTTACGCAACGCGCCGAGTACGTCCACCATCGTCACGTTGTCTCAACGTGACTTAAGAAGCGCGAACGTACTGTGCAGCGTCAAACCCTTCGCGATTTGAACGTCGCGGGGTGGTTGCCGAAGCATCACTCGAGGTCCTCCGCGGGAACATCATGAGGCCTCCAAAGGGACAAGAATCATCGCGACACCGTCGAGTACAATTTTTCCATGTTGATTAGTGCAGGTCGTTACGAGCTGCACATGTCGTTTGTCCGGGAAGAGTTCGCGGACTTCTACGCGAGACGTGATGGCATCGCCGATGCGCACCGGTCGTACGAAACGCAAACTTTGTGAGACGTAGACGGCGCTTGGACCGGGAAGCTGCGTGGCCATGAGCGCCGAGAGATGGCCGGCGGTGAGCATGCCATGTGCGATGCGCGCACCAAAGCGCGACGCTTCCGCAATCGCGGCATCGACATGCATCGGATTTAGGTCGCCGGTTACCGCAGCGTACAGCACCACATCGGTGTCGGTCACAGTTTTCGTTGACGACGCAGCGTGACCGACCGCGAGTGTAGCGAATCGATCAACCTTCAGATGGTCCGGCATGAGCGCTCTGCCTTCGTAATTGGGATGAATACATTGCGTTAACGGTGTCGGCAAAACGCATGTGGATGCCGCGCCGGCAGCATCGAGAAGAACGCCATCGATTTGGCGACCGCGAAGCATTTTTAGATGTTGGAGTACGTCGCGAGCTGATTGATCGCAGCGGAGTACGGCGTATCCGGCATCGACGGCGACGCGCTCGGCGCCGGTAATGACGTCGACGACGAATGCGTTCCGGACCTCTGAACGCGGTGGGCGGCGATTGGGGAGGGGGGCCATCGAAAGCAAATAATGCAGCGTTACTACGTATTGGCAAAAGGGTTTATCGTCACTTTGACGAATTTTGGCGTAGTGGCTGCGTCCAATGCCATTTTACAGTATGTCTGATCCTACTCGCGCCGATGAGACGCCCTCTGCAACGCTGACGCCACCCATCGCCGTACAGAGCGGCCGCTGGCTTCGGCCCGGAGTGGCCGCGCCGGTACCGCGTCAGCGTCGGATGGTGGCTCGTGTGTTCATCGCGCTTACGAGCAGCAGCGCGCTGCTCGGCGTCGCCGCGCTGGCCGCCGCCGCTGCGATCGTACCACCAATCGGCGCGCGACGCGAGGCGCGCAGCGCTGCAGAGCGTGAGGTGCGTGCGTTGATTGGCGCCGACGAGCAGCTCGTCGCGACGGCGTTCGCGTCGCAGCGTCGATGGACGGATCTGTGGCGTGAATCTTTTGGTGTCTTGGTCGCCACTGACAAGCGCCTGCTCTATGTTGGAGCGCCACCGAAACCTCTCCTGCGTCCGCGTGACGACGGTCCTGACGAATTATTGGTTGAGAGCTATCCGTACGACGCCGCGTTTATTCTCGAACCACGTACGATCATTCGTAAGTGGGGGCGCGGACTGGTGCTCCGTACGCCAGTGGCCGAAGTGGACTTTATCGTGTCGGCCGATGAATGGCGCAATGCACTCGCTGTTTCGCAGGCGAGTGCCGCCGCACGGCGCGAAGTAACGCGTAGTGTTGAGGCCCTTGCGGCCGCAACGCGTCCACCACCACCGCCGGCGGAAGAGTATACGACCTATGTGGTCAGACGTGGCGAGACGCTCACGGCACTCGCACGCCGTTTCCATACGTCGCCTGACGTCCTACAACAATTGAATCAACTGACGAGCGATGACATTCGTGCTGGTCAGCGATTACGTGTGCCGTTGGTGCGCGCGATGAGTGCGTCGGACAGTGTGCGTTGATGGCGCATCCAGCGAACGCGCAGGAAAGTAGGAATTGCGCCGGTCTTGACATATCAACTTTTGTTGGTGCATTTTAATCCCATGCCTCTCGTCCTCACTCGACCTGCGGTGCGTCATCGCGCGCAAACCGCACTGTTGTTTCACGCGCTCTCCGATGAGACACGTGTCGCGGTGTTGCAGCTCCTGCGTGACGGTGAACGCTGCGTATGTGAACTGCAAGTTGAACTCGATGCTGCCCAATCGCGTCTATCGTTTCATTTGAAAGTGTTGCGTGATGCGGGGCTACTGCTGCACCGGAAAGAGGGACGTTGGTCGTATTACGCCATTGCAACCGAGCGGCTTGCTGAAGCGCACGACCTCTTAGTAAACCTGCGTCCAGCAGTGATCGCGGGTCGCGCGCGGCTGCCGCTCGTTGCGAGCTGTTGCGGCTGATCCGCGTGACGCATTAGCCATGGAGTTGCAGGTACGTTCCGGCTGTGCACCACAAACGCATCAACCTTTCTTGATGGAGAATACATGACGGCTCCCACTTCGCGCTCCGCGCTTACGCAACTCGTGCAAGACAAATACGGCGATGCCGCGCGGCGCGTCCTGCAGCTACAAGAACCGGCAACCTGTGGCCCGCTCAGTTCCTGTTGTGGCGGTGCGGCCTTTAATGGCACCGTCGATCCGATCACGTCCAATTTGTACGTCAATGGTGAAAGCGATGCGTTGCCTTCTTTCGCCGTGCTTGCGTCGCTCGGATGTGGCAACCCAACCGCGCTTGCGACACTCAACGCGGGCGACGTCGTCCTCGATCTCGGATCAGGTGGCGGCATCGACGTCATCTTATCGGCGCGACGCGTTGGTCCGACAGGCAAAGCGTACGGGCTCGACATGACCGACGACATGCTCATGCTCGCGCGTCGCAATGCCGCAGAGGCGGGCGTTGAGAATGTGGAATTTCTCAAAGGGGAGATCGAACACATTCCATTACCGGACAACGCCGTGGACGTGATCATCTCCAACTGCGTCATTAATTTGTCGGGCGATAAGCAGCAAACATTGGCTGAAGCATTTCGTGTACTTAAGCCGAACGGCCGATTCGCGGTGAGCGATGTTGTCGTGCGTGGCGAAGTTCCTGCCGCTGTACGGCGCAACATGGAGTTGTGGATTGGCTGCGTTGCTGGCGCATTGGAGGAACGCGAGTTTGAACGCTTGCTGAATGACGCGGGCTTTGTTGACGTCAGCATCGAGCCAACGCGCGTGTACAAAAGCGAAGATGCGCGAATATTTTTGGGTGACGCTGGTGTGGACGTGGACGCGACGATGTCCGAGATCGACGGAAAGTTTATGGCGGCGTTTGTGCGCGCAACCAAGCCTTCGACGACGCTTGCGGTTAAGTCGTGCTGTGGTCCCGAGTGCTCTCCGTAACGGCAGGTCACCACATGCGATACGCTCTCCTTTCCGATGTTCACGGCAACCTGCCAGCACTCGACGCTGTGCTTTGTGACATTCGCTCGCGGCACGGCGACCTGCAGACGACCTATCACTTGGGTGATCTCGTCGGCTACAGCCCGTGGCCTAACGAAGTGGTGGACACATTACGTGATGCCAAGATTTTTGGTGTGGCGGGCAACTACGACAGCACCGTTGCCACGGACTATAAACACTGTGGGTGTCGTTCCGAGAGTCCTCAACAAGAAGCGTTAGCGCATATCAGTTATGCATGGACGCGTGCCCATGTCTCTGCGACGACGAAAGCGGCGCTCGGAGCGTTACCATTCCGAATAGATTTGCGAGCCTTCGGTGGGCACGTCGCAGCGCCAACCGTGGTGCTCGTGCACGCAACACCAACAAACAATCTTGTGTATGTCACCGAAGATCGTTCGGACGCATTTCTGCTAAAGATGGCGCAGCAGGCATCATTGAAATCGGGGGATGTGCTTTGCTTCGGTCACACGCACAAGCCTTGGCATCGAGTAGTTGAGGGTATTCACTTTGTGAATACCGGTTCCGTCGGACGTCCCAAAGACGGCGATGCACGCGCTTGCTACGCCGTGCTTGAGATGACAGCTGCGGGCGCGACAGTTGATTTTGTGCGTGTGCCTTATGATGTCGAGCGCGCCGCGCGCGCGGTCATTGACGTTGGACTACCTCACGAATTTGCCGATTTCCTGCGTACGGGCGGCGCGGTGTCACCAGCAACAGCAACAGCAACAGCACCAGCGGCCCAATCATGAGTGTCGGTCGTCGCGTGCGGGCGGAAGCATTCGGCACCGCCGCGCTGGTATTTGTTGGGCCGGGTGCCGCCATGTTGTCGGCGTCCACGCGGGTCATTGACCATTTGGGTGTCTCTGTTGCGTTCGGCGTCATCGTCGCGCTGCTGGTATTGGTGCTCGGACCGATCAGCGGAGCGCACTTGAACCCGGCAGTGACGTTAACGTTGTGGTGGATGCAGCGATTTCCGCGTCGAGACGTTTTGCTCTATGTCGTCGCGCAATGCGCGGGTGCGGTAGCGGCGGCCTTTCTGCTTCGCGCACTTCTCGGCGACGTTGGACATGTCGGCGCGACCATTCCATCGGTACGGACCGCGACTGCGTTCGCCATAGAATGCGCGGCGTCTGCCATACTTGCGTTTGTAATTTTCGCTGTTGCGTCGCAACACAACTGGCAACCACTCGTGCCGCCACTTGCCATTGGCGCAACAGTTTGTGTCGGCGCGTATGTGACGGGGCCTTGGACTGGCGGCAGCTTTAATCCGGCGCGATCCTTCGGCCCTGCCGTTGCATCTCATACTTGGACCGCACATTGGATCTACTGGTTCGGGCCAATTTTGGGCATGTTCGCTGGTGCACAGCTTCATCGCGTTTTGCATCACGCATTTCGACGTCTGCGTAGTACCAACGGGCCTTCAACAACGTAACAAAAGCCAATGCCAGCGTCTTGGTGTCATCGTCAATTCGCAATGCTCAGCGCCATATCGGTTCCACGCACGTATTTGACAACCAGCGCGCAATTCGACAGCCATCGCAGGCGAGAGGCGCGCGCGAACGTGAAACTGACACAGCCAAACGGTTACGGCTCCCGGCGCAATTCATCTCTGACGCTTCCTAGACGCTGCGTGTGGGTACTTGCGACGCCCTAAACCGAACGAAAAAGCAACGATTTAAGGAATGAGGATGAAAACGCGCGTGATCCGTGAACGGGCGTCATTTGCGAACAATTCCTCCCAAGCCGCCAGAAATAAGCGACGCGACATTTGTGAGAATGCGCGGCAACGCGAGTCCTCCCGGCGATGCGAGATAGCGTGGCTCCCAAATAGGATCAAATTTTTCTTTGTATTGACGAAGTCCTCGGAAATTGTAGAAATGTTCACCGAATCTGAACATGAGTGCGCCGGCACGCGCCCACACCGGCGCCAACGCACGATTCTCGAGTCCCGACAACGGTGCCATGCCCACATTAAAT
>JANYFO010000268.1 GCA_025362635.1 Gemmatimonadaceae bacterium
CCCGTTCCGCATCACGCGCCAAACGCCAGAGCACGGCATACGTCGACAAGAGCACCAATAAGAGAGCACCACCGAGAATCAGGCGGTCGCTGCCGGTCGAGGTTCCATCTTGGACGAGCACGCGCAAATCCGACGACAACAAGGTTGAGTCAGCAATCCCCTCGAACGGTGCTCGGGCGAGAAGCGGTGGACGCCAGCGGGAAAGGAGCGTACTGTCGCCGTGAATCGTAATTCGCAGGGGTCGACGTCCCAAATGCGTCGCGACGCCGCTCGGCACGCCGTAAACCAACGTGTACTGCGAGGCCAACGACATCCGAATTTGTGCCAGGAGCGCCACCAGCGCACCCGGATCCATAGCCACAACGGTCGCGTTGGCTCGCGTGCCCGCCAGAGTTTTGAGTTCGACAGCGTCGACACCTGCACCAGCGCCGACCAACCAAATTTGATGTTTCGACGAGACAATCAATTGTTGCGCCTGATCTCGTCCGGATTGTCCACCGAGCAATCCAGAATCATCTCGCGCATGCCCAACGTCGTTGACGCCGTCCGTCAGCACCACCAAGACCGTCGCACCGTTTATCGCACTGGGCCGATCGAGGACACGCAATCCCTCGGCGATCGCTGAGTAAAGCGCGGTGTTGCCGCTCAGCGGCGCTGGAAGCCTCTCCAATTGCGCAATCGCCTCGGTCGGCAGAACAAATTTCACGGCGGCGAAGCCCGCGACAACGGCACGGCTTTCAAACGGCACTAACGCCACCTCGATGCCGCTCGACGGAAGCGCCGTAAGAAAACTTCGCAACGCCGACCGCGTGAACGCGATGCCCTCACCCTTCATGCTGCCGCTGACGTCGACGGCCAACAGCAGACGAATTTTGCGCGTGGAATCAAAGCCGAGGCGAATCAGGCCCGGTCCGATCAGTCGCGACGTACCGGCGAAACCTTCCCAATGCGAGCGCGCCGTATCAACGGCCTTCAGTGACGTCGACCCGACAGGGCGTTGTAGCGTGACTGCGAAACACGACATCGCGCGCTCCGAAGCGCAGCGCACGAGCGTTGGCGGTGTGGTTCCGGCCTGCGAACTAAGTGCGCGACTGCCGCACAGCGAAACGAACAGGACCGCGGCGAAACGTCGTAATGCAATCATCGTGTCGACGCCAGCCGCATCGTGCGCCAAATTGGAATGGACACCGCCGCGCCGCCAACCAACGCGCCGCTCGTCACAAACGCGATCGCTTGCCACAAATACGACACGCCGGGCAGCGATGCGATCAGCGCACTCAACACGCCGGCACACAGCGCGACGAGCGCTGCCTCCACATAGCGCTGTCCGCCAAGATCGCGCAGTGGCGACGTGACGACGACGGCCAAGGGGACGACGATAAGCACCCAGCCAGCCAGACGACCAAGTAAGAATCGCGGCACCGTTGGCGCGTCACCGACGCTCGACACAGCGGCGAGGAGGAGCAAGCCAGCGGCGACCGCCAGCGCGGTGCACACCACCGCCATCGGTACGCGGACGAGTCCACGAAACACGCTGCCTGCACTTAACGCGAAACCGATGAGCCCCGAAAGAAGGACCGCTGCCACCAGATCGGCCCTCGCCACGCTGGTCACTGGTGCGTGCAAATCGGTGAGGACACCAACAATTGCCCACGCCGCGAGTGCGCCGAGCGCACCCTCTACGGGAGGGAGTACGATGTGTCGCAAATTGTACTTCGATGCGACACGCGTGATCGGCGCGACGATGCGCGGGCGCATGAACAAAATAAGCGGGCGCGTCGCGTTGACGTTAAGCGTGTGCAGCGGCACGCGTTGACTCAGTTCGCTCCCGTTCCACGAGACAGCGAGTTCGTCACCCGGCGCGCCTTGCAGCGTGCGCCCATTCTGGCGCAATTCCTCGAGCACTTGATAGAGCTGCACGTCCAGCGTCCGATCGTCGTCAAGCGTGAACAATCGCCGTTCGGGGCCATGGTTCGAATCAAACTCGATGACGTACGATGGCATGGCAGGTGGCTATGCGGTGACGGATGCGTCCAGCGAGAAGCTGCGTTTAGCGCAAGACAAGTATTACGAGAATTGCGATGACCGCAACAACCCCAACGCCGATACCCATCAGCATACGCGGCGAAAGAGGTAACCCGCTCGGCGCAGAAATTGGTGCTGCAACTTCAGCAACTTGACGAACGGGCGCGCGCTGTACTGGTGTTGACGATGCACTCTCAGGCTCGAGCTTCCGCAGCAGTTGTGTGACTGACACTAATGCCGGAGCCGACGCTTTTGCGACAGGAGCCTTTCGCAAGATATTCGTTTCGTTTAACTCGAATTCGCCGTCGGTGCGACTGCTGTTCAATCGAAGCGCAGCGATGCGACCACTCGCCCGTTCGCGCGCAAAGAATACATCGCCGCCACCCTCACTGCGACGAATTTCGCCGAGGAATTCGTACTCGTCTTCAACGGCCGCTTTGACCGCCTCGCGAAGTTCGTCGCGTTCGCTCGGCGTGGATGCCCCTTTCCCGGTGACGTCGTGTCCACAACGTGTGCAGAATCGAACCCACGGCCGCAATGTGGCACTGCACGCGGGACATTTGGTACCACCATCGGGAATGCGCGCATCGAGCTCGTGTTTCACCTCGATGGAGAGCTCCACGTCGCCCACATCGCTTGTACTCGCCTGCACCATCAAAATCACGAGACGCCGATCGGCACGCTGTCGGGCGAGTAACGCGGCGAGTGAATCGCCGTGCCGTCCCAGCTCCCCGTAAACCGTAAAATCTTCAGCGGCCTCCTGTACGGTGGCCAGTAGGTCGCGATCACTTAGCATGGCAGCAAACTACTTGCCCGTCGCGGTTCGCCGCAAAAGTCTTTGGGCGTGCGAGGGAAAACCGGGTAACCACGCCTTGCTTCGGCATCCGTCGTCGACGCAACGTTCAGCGAAGATTTTTCGATTTAACGAGGAGCGCGATGCGTCAGACCTTGAAGGCAGGATTGCTCGTGCTGATCGCCACTGTTGGTGCCGGTGTATGCACCACGGTTGCCGCGCAATCATCGCCTGCGCCACTTAAACGGATTGCCGTGCTCGATTTCAGCAACGGGACGCCTGATTATCCGGAGCGCGTCGAACCATTGCGACGCGCACTGGGGGCGACGCTCGCCGGGGCAATTGCACGATCAGGACGAGTGCGGGTCATCGAACGCAATCGACTCAGCGCACTGCTGGCCGAGCAGGACCTGGCGCGCACCGGCCGCATTGACGATGCAACGGCTGCGCGTGTTGGCAAACTTTTGGGCGTCGACGTGCTTTTTCTTGGCGCATTTATTGTGCAGCCGAACGGCGAAATGATGGTGAGCACGCGCTTGGTCGACGTCGCGACGGCCGTTGTGACGGCAGGCCCGGAGATGGTCGGCGATACGAAGTCGGCGACCAAGCTGATTGATCAATTGGCCGAATCGCTCACGAAACAAATGCGTTTGCCGCGCGACTCCGCGCGGAACGGAGCACGATCAAACGTGCGCGACACGCCGGAGCTCAGTGCGGCCATTGACGCGCTGGCGCGAGCGTGCGATCGCCGAGATACGACAAGCGTGAAAACCAGCCGTGCCGTGATTGAACAGCGGGCGCCCGGGCATCCCGCGTTGGTCGCACCGTGCTACTGATCTTCGCGAGTTTCTGATTTTCTCACATTTACATTTCAGAGGGCGCTGAGGCAATGTGCATCTTGCGCGATTCGCCCGCTGCGCTGAACTTTTACTTGTCAGCGCCTGCGTCGCTTGGTTCGGCACAGCGGCCTACATGTAATTTTTCCGGAATCCGCGCCAGCTATGCAACCTGCTGCGAGACTGACAGACCTTCACGTTTGCCCTATGGTGAGTGGACTTGTACCCCACCTTGGTGGACCCATCGCTCCGCCGTGTCATGTCACGACACTCATCGCTGGGTTTCCTGCCGCTCGCTTAACTGACCAAGCCCTGTGCGTCGGCCCGCCGGACATGATTGTCACCGGTGCTCCAACTACCATGATTGCCGGGTTGCCTGCGGCGCGTGTTGGTGATCGAACGGCACATGGTGGCATGATTGCGCTCGGGTGCGTGACTGTCCTCATAGGTGATTCTGCTTCAACTGGTGCGGGAGGGTCGGGAGCTGTGAGCAGCTTCGCTCGCTCATCAGCCGGCACGTTGCAAGGGCTGACAATGCGAAAGGCGAAGCGGTCAGCGAAGCCGTTTTGCGAGCAGTGCGCGCGCCTGGCGCCGACGAAAACTTCCGTAAAAAATAACGCGCGACGAACCGCACTGAAGATTGCACGAACGAGTGGTCTCCCGTTTGTTGAGGAGTGCCGTTAGTGCTCCTCGAAACCGAATCCATTGACGAGAAGTCTCTGCGGAACGTTGTGGAGCGGGGCGAACTTTATGCTGTCTTAGATGCGTGCGACGAGCCTTGCGTACCTCTGTTAGTGGAAGGGCTTGGTGATGCGCTCTCAGTGTCTCTCTACCGAAGCGAGGCAGAGGAGGAGTATTCCGACATCGCGCCGTACCTCGTGCGCGTTTCGGATGCGCGGTTGCTGGAATGGATCATCCAATTCAGCGTCACCGAAGGTTGGGGAATCTTTATCATGACAACGCTTCCTCTAGAAGTGCTGCGAACGCATCTTCGGAAATTTCTTAAAGTACGAGATCCTGAGGGCAAACACCTGTACTTCCGATTTTATGATCCCCGTGTGCTTGAGATGTTTCTACCTACGTGCGACGCGACGCAATTGGAAGTTGGCAACCGCTCTCGAATCAGCCGTAGAATATGCTTGTGGCGATTTATCGCGCGGTCGTCGTTCTACAGGAAGCGCCGACACACGCGAACTTTCACGCGCCGGTTGCGGTTTCGATAAAACATTATCTTTAAACGTTACCGTAATTGAAGCGGGCTCACCTTTTGGTACTGGTTTGGGAAGATCGACGACTAGCTCCGCAGGAACGGCTCTCCCTGTGGCCTTTGTTCGAAAGGAGATCAGCATCGCGAAAGTGACAACGGCCCCGACAACGGCCCACTGCACTATTCGAGAAGCCATTCCCCGCAAAGAATTTGTTGGAGACGATGATTCATACGGAGAGTTAACTTGCATCTCCGTGTCGATTGCACTTCGTCTGGCAAAAGGTGGCGGGCTGACTCGCTCGCTGACTTTGTGCTGCAACAAAGCACCCTGCCTAGCCAATGCGGTCAAGTGAACCCGCGCTGTGTTCTGTCTCGCCGATTCCAACGGTGGAAGGCACGCACTGGCGGCATTGAACGACGGAAAGCGATCTTCCGGATTCTTCGCGAGCATCCGCGTGATTGCCTCGGCGAGCTCGGCGCTACACTGCGGTTGGAAGCTGCGAATGTCTGGCGGAGCGTCGAAGATGTGCGCCCTCATCAATTCCGCAGCAGTTTGACCGAGGAATGCTGGTCGATTTGCTAGAAGTTGGAACAGTACGACGCCCATGGCATACTGATCAGTTTTTGGACCAAATGCGCCGTCAGAGAAATACTCGGGTGCCATATACGCCGGAGTGCCGAGCATAAAACCGGAGTTCGTCAACGCACTGTTTTCGTCCGCTTTCGCAACGCCGAAGTCCATAAGGACGGCCCACCCGCCCTCGTCGGCCATGATGTTCGCAGGCTTGATATCGCGATGCACAACTCCGCGCGTATGCGCGTAGTCAAGCGCCGCACCAATATCTTGCAGTACAATGCGCGCGACCTCTGGAGACTGTTCCTTGTCGGATTTGAGCACCGCATCGAACGTCTGACCCTGAATGAACTGCATCACGAAGTAGTGAAGCTCGTCAGTCCGTTCGACCGAGTAAATCGGAATGATGTTTGGATGTGACAGCGAAGCCGAGAGCCGAACTTCACGGTCAAACCGTTCCGCCGCGTCGGGCATCATGCCTTGGCAAAGCATGACCTTTATCGCAACCCTCCGGCCAAGACTTAAATCGAAGGCAGCAAACACAACGCCCATACCTCCGCTGCCGAGCGGAGAAAAAATATCGTATCGACCACGAGTCGCGGCGCGTAAACGCTCAGTCAGCTCGTCGATACCTCCGCGTAAAGTGCTCGTCATCGACCGTTCAATCTCAGTACTCGTAGTTCGTGTCACGTATTCGCCTCGAAACTTGCTATCGCATGCTTTCGATCAGCGGGAATGCCAATTATACGACCTCAGGTCAACTCGCGCCAGAAGTGCACCAATAAGGCGAGCGACGAGCCGACGTGCTTGGAATTCCACCAAGCGCCACGCTAAAACCGCCGCTCAAGCATTAACCGCCCGCCCAGTACAGTAAAACTGCTCTTCCCAATGCCGGTATCCACGCTACCAATACGCGCGGTCAGCATTGGCTGCAGTGTCCACGACGCGCCGTTGATCGCGAGCCCAAGAATCGGCGCCACTGACGTCGACGCAGCCGTCGCCAGCCGATTGTCGATCGCCACTGCAGTGAGCACCCGACCGCTCACTTCAAACACTGCGTCCACGCGACCGGTGAGCGGTTTCGCGGCACGCGCGCCAGCTTCGAACATCACGTTACCACTCTTTGCTAACTCAGCCCCGTCGCGCTTCAGTGCCGAGCGCACTCGGAGTGCTCCAAACAGCGCAGCATTTTTAAATGTTGTCGTAGCCGGAATAAACTGCGCGTCCAGTGCAACCGTGGGTCCAATCTGAATTGAGACCGGAGCTGTCGTCGCGCCGCGCGACACTTTGTCCGCACCAAATAAATCGAGACTCGCGGTAATCAACCCCTTACTTTCGCCAAACAGTCGCGTGGCGCCAGCACTCACGCGCACCACCTCGCCGGGATCGTACGAGTTGACGGCAGCACCAACGGCCAGTGCAGCAAACGGATCGTATTGCCCACGCCATTCCACACTCGTACCAACCGCGACGCCCCACTGCTTGGACGCCGAGGCAAAACTTTTGACAAGGCCGAATGTGGCGCCAGTACCAAAACCAACCGCAGGCTGCGTCATGTTGATGGCTGGTGAGCCCAGCACAGAAAGCGCGGCCGTTTGCGAGCGATCAAGTTTTGTCACGCCAGTCGGGATGTTCGCGCCAACCGTGATGCGCAGACCCAGCCGATCAAAGCGACGCGACGCACGGACGCGAATGTCACTGATGCCATTAAGTGCATCGTCGGACGCACTCGTGCCCGCGACCTTACGTGTTCCGCTCGAGAAGCTCGCACCGGCATCGAGCAACCACACGCCGCCAAGCACCGTGCTGTATTGAACAGGCACGGCGAGATTGGTGGCCGACATCACGCGGGACGAATCGGCGCCGGTGAGATCCGACTCCAACACACCACCCGTAAACGTCACGCGTTCGACAATGACGCCGGTAGTGATTTTTGATGTCGCCTTCTGTGCCGTCACGGTGAGCGGACAGAGGACCAACGCGCTCGCGGCAACGGCCCACGACCATGCTCCAATCTCGCGCCGCGTCACGGGGTGATCCGCACAATCACCGTTCCCGATGCAGGTGACAACGCAGGGCATGTGGGCGGGCACAACGCGGGCGGCGCCGCGGTGCGCACCACACGATCCGTAATACTGAGCATCAAGTCGTCGAGCAACAACTCAAACGGTCGTCGCCCCGCCGCAAGCGTTGCTGCAGAAGCGAGCGGCAGCGTAGGCAGTGCACCAATCAATGCTGGCGCTTCAGTTGGCGAGAGAGCATCAGCGGCTTCCTTAAAATTTGGATCAAGCTTGAGCGCCTGCGCGTAGAACTGCCGCGCTTGCGTCATGTTTCCCATTGCTTCCGCACGCCGACCATTGCCAAACGCAATCAACGCGTCAACTCGACGCGTCGGTCGCTTGGAGAGACGCTCTCGCTCTGCGGGTGACAATGTGACGCCAAGTTTTTCAAACGTCTGCTGCGCCAAACGCTCCTGCCCATCAATCAGCGCGTTGAGCGCCAAGCGTTCCGAAAAAACCAATTCGGTCGTTCCGGATTGCACATTGAGCACCGACACGTCAACCGACGCGCCAGTCGGAGTGCGACTCACAACACCGCTCAGCACGCGTTCGGCGCCCACCAACTGTCCAGCACGCGGCACCGATTGCGGAGCGACACGTCCACTTGCCGCGAGTCCAAGTTCCTTCAAAACGGCGTCAAGCCGAGCCCGTTCAACGACCCGAAGTCGCGGAACTAAGGCGAGATCACGAGACAGGATTTCGGACAACGCGAAGCCGAGCCCTTCCATTCCAATGCCGCCGGTAAGCGGCAATACTGCGACGGTACGCGACGGTGGCATCACAGGAGCGACAGGCTTGGCCGGTCCACTCGACGTCGCACACGACGCGAGTACCGCGCCGACAGCGACCAACATGAAGAGAACAGCACGGCGGCGGAGCGCAAGACTCATCGGATACCCAGGGTGCGGTGCTTACCAAG
>JANYFO010000316.1 GCA_025362635.1 Gemmatimonadaceae bacterium
AGGCGATACGCCAGCGCCGGTGAATGACCGTACGTTGGCGCTTGTTGTCGACACGAGCATGAAGCGACTTGCGCCACAGTTCAGGGGCGCGCACGGATTTGGTCAATGGCTCGACTTTATCGTGGCACGTGGGGTGTCACAAAATATGGGTTCTTTCGTTGGCAGCGGTACCGTGCGCGCGTATGCCAAGGGTGCGGCTATGACGCCGTACACCGCCGCTGAGCGTGACACGATGCGCGCCATGGTGCAGCGCGTCATGCAAGATGGCGCGTTCGGCGTCGCGAGTGCGTTGATGTATCCGCCCGACAATTACAACACTACGGAAGATCTGATCGAAGTTGCGAAGGCCATGGCGCCGTTCGGTGGTGTGTATATCACCCACATGCGCAATGAGGGCGATCATCTACTGACGTCCATTGACGAGGCGATTCGCATCGGACACGATGGCGGCGTGGCGACAGAGATCTATCATCTCAAAGCGGCGGGGATGAAGAGCTGGCCCAGCATGCCGCTCGCCATCGCAAAAATCGATTCCGCCCGCGCTGCAGGCCAGGATGTGCAAGCGGACATGTACTTGTACATCGCCGGCGGAAATAGTTTTGCCAGTTGTATTGCGCCAGAGTATTCGGCCGACGGCAAGCTGCAAGCCAATTTTAAAGACCCGATTATTCGTGCACGGATAAAAACAGATTTACATCGCGACATCGAAGGGTTTGAGAACAGTTGTCGCGAAGCACCGCAAAATGTGATGGTGGTTGGTTTCACGAAACCGGAACTCAAACAGTACGACGGGAAAAGACTTTCCGAGATTGCCGTCATGATGAAGAAAGACTGGGCCAACGTCATTATCGACCTCAATCTTGCCGAACCGGATAAGTTGAGTGAAATGCTATTCCGCATGACAGAGGCGAATGTGAAACTACAAATCGCACAGCCATGGATGAAGTTTGGCACCGATGCGGGCGCGAACGATCCGGCCACGGCAAAGGGTCTCGTGCATCCTCGCACTTACGGGAATTTTACTCGTCTCCTCGGAAAGTATGTCCGGGAAGAGCACGTCATATCACTCGAAGACGCCGTGCGGAAAGCGTCAGCCGCTGTCGCGGTACGACTCTCACTGCATGATCGTGGTGTGCTTAAAGAAGGCATGCGCGCTGACGTGATTGTATTTGATCCAAACACCATTGCTGACAAAGCAACATTTGAACAGCCGCATCAATTGTCAGTGGGCATGCAATACGTGTTGGTGAACGGTGTTGAAGTGTTGCGCGATGGCGTGCATACGGGCGCCAAGCCGGGGCAAGTGGTGCGTGGCCCCGGTTGGAGCGGATGGAAAATACCGAGGTAAGCGTGCAACGTTGTCACGCTTACCTCGACCAAGAATTACGCCGTCAGTGTACGCGCGGTGTCGCGCTCCTTGAAAGCCGTGCGCAGCAAGCCGAATGCGGTGTAAAGCACGACCACGACTACAAGCCATCGCACAACCGTCACGTCGAGTGACTTTACGATGAATGCCGCGATCAACACAGCGGGAATCCCGCCGATAAGCAAGCCACGCACCGCACGCACGTTGAAGCGGTTTTCACGAATGAAACGCGCAGACGCAACAGGCATGAGGAACGCGCACGAACCCATCATGATGGGGAACGCCGTTATCGGACTCATCCCCAACATGGACACGAGTATCAGACACGGTCCGTAGAGACCGATGCCGATTGTCATCAGGGCACCAAGTCCAAAGTTGGCCACCGCTGCAAACACCAGTGTTCCACCGCTCAGCCCGAGCGCCTCGCCACCAGCTGGCCCCATTTTAAACAGATTGAGCAGGAGCAGGGATGCCGCGCCGAGCAGCGCGAAGCCCATGCCTAGTTGCACCGTGCGCCGCGACCACGATGAAACGAAACCTGCGCCCAACCACGCACCAAGCGACGCCGATGCGATGAGCACGATCAGCGTCGTCGCCTCGACCGGCACAGCGCGTGTAAAAATGATCGCCTGAATAATGGTGGGCAGTGTGTGTCCAATGTTGAGCGTGCCCGGAATTTGTTCGTCCGGTACCATTTTCCATGCGCGAAAGATTGAAGTTGTCGGCGCATAAGAACCGATACCCAACGTGTCAAAGAAATTGGTGACAAACCCTGTGGTCACACCACCCGCGGTCGGCGCGGTTGGCACATCCGGTGTCTCCGCACGACGACGTTGAATGCCGAGGAAGAGCACAGCCACGTACGCGATACCGATAGCACCGAGCGCGAGAAGGAGTATCGTTTTCGCGCTTCCCAATTCAATCATGCGATGCTCCGAGTTTGGACTTCAGTAACGCAACGGCCTGCGCGACAAGGTTGCTACTGTCAGCGGGCACGTGACCGTCTGGCGTAAGCGAGTTGATCAACTCCGGCAGCACCGATGCGAGTGAATCACTCGCTTGCGCAGGCGTCATGCCCATTTGTGTCGCGACCGCATTCACCGTTGACGTGCCGAGCACCTGCTCGACATGCTGCGCCGAAATGGCGTGATTGTCGCCCGTTCCTACCCACGAATCAACGGCGGTACCATGTCCTTGCTCGCGAAACTTTGCGAGGATGCCTTCGAGTCCGCCATTTTGCTGCACCATGTCCATGGCGGAGGTGAGCAGCACTTGCGACTGCTCAGGGCCACCGAGTCGTCCGAGCAAACTGCCGAGCATGGCCTGAAGATTCGCCGGGCCGCCAGCGCCGCCTATCACCGATTCCAAGGCGTTTCCTAATACACCGTCGAGCAAGCCCATCAAATCTCCGTTATGAGTGATTGCGGAGCCTCGCTTAGCGGGCAGCGTGCGTCAAGGTGCGGTGGGACGACTGGCGGAAGGCGCAACAAGGGCGCCTGTCATCACGGCGACCGCATCGCTCATTGAAACAAGCGCCGGGTCGAGTATGGCCACGCGCTTGCCGAGTCGGGCGACGTGTATTCGATCCGCCAGCGAAAATACCAAGGGCATGTTGTGCGAGATGAGCACCACGGCCAGGCCGCGCTCGCGCACTTGACGAATGAGGTCAACGACCATGTTACTCTCGCGCACGCCGAGTGCGGCGGTGGGCTCGTCCATGATGATGACGTGACGCGCGAAATATGCGCTGCGAGCAACCGCAACCGCCTGGCGCTGTCCGCCGGAGAGCGTCTCGACCGCTTGCCTCATCGAGCCCAACGTGATGCCGAGCTGCTGCAATTGCCGTGTACTGTCGTCACGCATCCGTTGCTTGTCCAGCATGCGTAATGCAGCGCCCAAAAAGCCCGGCCGTCGCAGTTCACGTCCGAGAAATACATTTTCGGCAATATTCAGTGCTGGTGCGACTGCCAATTCCTGATGGAGCGTTTCAATACCAGCACGTCGCGCGTCGAGCGGACGATGAAAATACACGCGTTGTCCATCCAACCAAATCTCGCCGGCGTCGGGAATGAGCGCACCGGACAGTGCTTTGATGAGCGACGACTTTCCAGCACCGTTGTCGCCAATCACCGCGAGAATCTCACCAGCGCGCAAATCGAAATCACAACCGTCAAGCGCCGTAACGTGACCGTACCGTTTTACCAGTCCGCGCGCTTCCAACACCAACGTGTCTGCACTCATCGCATGCCCGCGTGGCGTCTTGACAGTTGATCCGCCGCAACGGCGAGGATTACGAGCACGCCTGTAAGAAGCAACTGGTACACTGAAGACACGCCCATCAACGTCAGCCCGTTACGAAACACGCCAACAATGAGAGCGCCAATGAATGAACTGAGGACAACGCCGCGACCACCAAA
>JANYFO010000339.1 GCA_025362635.1 Gemmatimonadaceae bacterium
CCAGTTGACTTTCCGTTTCGCCGGAATTGTAACCTCGTCACCTGATCGGATATCGAGCTGCTCCAACGTCTTCCCTTCTTTAACCGCTCGCCTCGACTCTTTCGCCGACAAGATTTTGGTAAGACCGCGCGTCAGCTCAAGTTCGTTGAGGTTCGCGTCTGGCGCCGGGCCACCGGCCAACATCACGAGATCACTCACCGGCCGGTCCGGAACCGCATAATAGAAACCAGGGCTACGTACCGCTCCAAAGATGGCCACTCGAGTCAAAACAAGCGTTCTAACCGACACATTCCGCAAATACCTCGCCACATGCGCGCTCATCCGCTCTTCTAGCTCCGAGCGCAGAACTCCGGCCAGCGAAACATCCGCCAAACTTCCAACGGTCACCTTCAGGCTGTCGCGCACCGACACCGTGTCCGAGCGAATCGAGTCTTGCTTAATCGTGACGACAAACCGATCGCCTACCCGGAAATCGCCCTGCTGCAAGCGCTCACGTACTGAAGCCAAATCCGCTAGCGCCCGCTTGCGCGGTTCTTCTTTCAGCTGCGTGCCAGCCGTCTGTTGCTCGAGCCTCGACGCTAAGGCAGCAAGTTCCGCCCTACTGGCGCGTTGAGGACCAGTGCTCGGACCGAGCTGCGCGAGAGACGGCAGCGCGGCACCGCCAAGCAAAAGCGTCACCGTAACGCAACGCATCGCTGCGCGCACGCGACACCTAGCTGTCATCTTCGTGATCTCCAGCATATTCGACGTTGTCATCAGTCTCGAAGTGAACCTTGGACCGCCAATCGCTCTGCCGGCGTTGCGCCGTCGGAAAGACGCCCAACAGGCTCCTCGTCTTGTGCCGAATAGTCTTGATAATACGAATAGTACTGGTAAACACCTGTGAGCTGGATGCCGTTTAACACTGCCCCCATCACGCGCACCGGCAACGTATCCACCACCGACATCTTAGCGGCAGCCATTTTCCGGTCCGTAATTCCCGAGCGCATTACCAACGCCATGTTTCCGGTGGCGGTGGATAGCGCGTATGCATCAAATCCAGCACCGAGCGGAGGCGAATCCACAATAACCACGTCATACTCACTGGCCATCTGATTGAGCAGCTGACTTAGCCGCGGTGTCGCCAGTAGTTCTGGCGCACGGCGGCGCCGAGCGCCGGCCGGCATTACGGTAAGATTTGGATGTGACGTGGCAGGATTTAAAACTTCCGCGATGAGTGCGGTACCGTCGAGGTACTCTACCAACCCCGGCTTTGCGCGCGTACCGAACGTCTTCGCCAATTCACCGCGTCGAATGTCTCCGTCAATCAGCAAGGTACGTGATCCAGCCTCAGCAAACGACAATGCCAAATTCGACGAAATGAGTGACTTGCCATCATTAGGTCCCGGACTTGTGATGGTCATCATCAATGGTCGCGACGGATCGGCCGCGTAACGGACGTTCATACGTATGGTTCGAAATGCTTCGACAACTTGCGCAGCCTGCTCCGCGGCGCGCCGACCCTTCGTGTCGATGATAGGCACCACACCGAGAATAAAGAGACCTAGCTCGTCGGTTGCCTGCTCTGGATAGCGGAAGCGTTTGTCCATTTGATCAATGAGAATTGCCAGTAACATCGCCAATCCGATACCGGCAGCGATGGCGCCGAGGATGATGACTGGTGCGGTGTTGCGCGTTGGTTTTAATGGAGCAAATGCGGTGCTGAGGATGCTCACGTCTGGAATTGTCGCCGCCTCTGCAAGTTTTGCTTCGGACGCTTTGAGGTTGAGGTTCTTGTACACCTCTTCGTTCACCTGCACCTGACGTTTCAGACGCATCTCTTCAATCGCACGCGTAGGAATGCTGCGAAGGTCCTTTCCGCCCTGCGTAACGGTGGCGTTTAAGGCCTGTTCTCGAAGACTGAGCTGCGCGAGATACGCAGAAAGCGCATTCGGTACGGACGCCAAACGTAGTGTTGACAGTATCGCCAACTCTTTCTTCACGTGCTCATCAGCGTCTTGATACGTTTCACGAAGCTGACGCAATTTGATTTCACCTTCCGCTTGATCCGTGAGCACTCGCCGCAAGTTTTCCGCCGCAGGATCACCATTGACCATCGGAATGGATAGCACCGCTTCTCTCGTAATTTCGCCTGCCTGCTTTCCTTGCTTCAAAACACGCTCAAGTGTTTCTCGATCGCGTCGATAGTTGTCCGCCTGAATACGGTCGCGAAAATAATTTTCGTAGACAGGGCTATTGGTCATCTCAATGCCGGGCGCGATGGTTTGTCGCTCCGCTGGCTCCGTGACCGTGCGAACACGAAAGCTTTCAAGCGCAGCTTCTGCCGCTCGTAAGCTGATCTCCGAATAGTCGCGCTGTCCTTCTAAAATTGTCGCGCCTAACATGACATTCTTTTTCTTCAGCTGTGTCGCGACGGCGACAAACTGCTCCACCCAAGCGTTCAAGGTAGCCGCAGTACGCTCCGCGTTTTCACCAGTAAGCTTTACAAAAAGAAAGGAGCTTCCGTCTGCTAAATTAAGTCCGAGTCGCTTGATAATGGCCCGCGACGCTTCGCGAGGAGTTTGCACAGAAAACGCAATGCGCTTGCGCGCCGCGAGTAACTGTCGCTGCGGCTGCCAACGAAAACCGACGCCGCGTCCGATCGAATCGCCGATCGCGCCTTTCTCTACTTCGATCGCCAGTCCAGACGCGAGCGAATAACGGTCTCCCGTTACCGACAGCACGTAATCACCCGGGCGAAGTTGCTGCTGATCTACGCCAAAAGAGCGAAAAACGGCGCTATCGGCGGTCTTGGCGGGCGAGACAAAAAGTCCCAGCTCCGTGACGACGGGGTCGGCGATGGCGAACGAGCGCAACAAATCCTGCCAACCCGACGCCTTTAAAAGCTCAACAGCTTGAATGGGTCCTCGACTTCCGCCGGACGCACCAGTGCCTTGCTCGAGCAAGATGGTAGCCTCAACCTCGAATTCTGGTTCAATAAATGTGGTCGCCGCGTATCCCGCGCCGCCGCCCAGAATTCCCATCAGCAGGATCAGCCACTTGAACCGATTGAGTGCTGAAATGTACCGCCCGATGCTCGGACCTTTCGGCGCCGGAGCAGCCTCGTGCCCACCGCCCCATTCCGCAGGCGGCGTTTCTTCTTGATACACGTCCAGCGCGTTTTCGCGCGCCGATTGGGGATGCATATGATGACCGGACATTGAAAATCGGGCTGAAGACGAACTCATGTCAGGCTACTGACGGCTTACGAATCTGGTCCGCAACACAGTGATGCGTAAGCGCACACACTCCGACGCGTCGTTGCTACATAACTTGTGACTATTTTGTAGCTGTGTTGGTCGTAACACGGAATGTGTCGTGACAAAGCTACGAAAACGCTTGACTCATCCGCAAAAAAGCCATATTACGACTACCTTGGTCTCGATGCTTCTCATCAGTAACCGCAAACCGTGGACGTGACGCAACTTTAATGTTGGTGTCGCGCATCACTTTCAGCAGCTAAAATGAAGTTGACGACACTATTCAGATAGTACAGCGCCCGACGACGGAAGTGCCGGTGATGAAACGTTTTGTTCCGGTTGTTCGATGTTGAAATTTTGCTCGCCCGCCAGAATCCATGACCCAGCCATTGTTTCACAACGCTAGCGCAAACACCGCACCAGAGAAAAGCACCGGGCTTCGCATACTCGTGGTTGACGAGGATCGCACGCTCCGGGAAGGGTGCGCATCCATGCTACAGATGGATGGGCATAACGTTGCGTCTACCGGACGTGGCGAAGAAGCGCTTGAGCTCGTCCGGCGGCGTCGCTACGACATTGTGCTTGTTGACCTGTACCTCACGCCCATATCGGGTATGGAAGTGCTGAAGGCCACGCTGGAAGTCCACAAGGAGACCATCGTTGTGGTCATGACCGGCAACCCGAGCGTTGCTTCTAGTATAGAAGCCCTTCGCGCCGGTGCTTGGGATTATCTGCCCAAGCCGTTCTCCGCCTCCCATCTCCAAGTGCTCGTTGGTCGTGCCGCGTACGCCGTCAATTCGGCGAAAGAAAATGTGTTGGATATCAAACCCAAGCTCGTCACGCAAAACGGCGCCGGCGAACGCATGGAGTTGTTGGGTATCTCACCGGCATTCCGGAAAGCGGTTGATCTCGCACAAAAAGTCGCGGGCACCGACGCCTCGGTCATGATCAGTGGCGAAAGCGGCACGGGTAAGGAACTGATCGCGCAGTACATCCATAAGCACAGTCGTCGCGCCAACCGGAAGATTGTCCCGATCAACTGCGCCGCGTTGCCCGAAAATTTGCTGGAATCGGAAATGTTTGGGTATCGCAAAGGCGCCTTTACTGGTGCAGATCGCGATAAAGCTGGATTGCTCGAGGTGGCGCACGGTGGCACGCTCTTTCTCGACGAACTCACTGAGATGACGATGCCACTTCAAGCCAAGCTCTTGCGTGTGTTGCAAGACGGCGTGGTGCGTCGACTTGGAAGTGAAACGCAAGACGCCGTGGTTGACGTGCGTTTTGTTTCGGCGACAAATCGTGACCCGCAAGAAGCAGTGCAGAATGGTATCCTGCGCGAAGATCTTTTCTACAGATTACGCGTGGTCCCAATTAAATTGCCCCCGCTGCGCAATCGGCTCGAAGATATTCCGTTGTTGTCGGAGCATTTCTTCACGCGCTCGTGGCAACGTCATCGTCCGCACGGCACGCCGGTTCCATCGCTCACGGCCGAAACCATGGCGTTTCTGCAATCGCGTCCGTGGCGCGGGAACGTGCGTGAGTTACAAAACGTCATCGAGCATCTGGCCGTTATCGCCGAGCCGGGTCGGGCGATTCGTCCCGAAGACATTCCTGTGTACGATGATGACGCGCAGGTGCCGGCAGCGGAGACCGGTCTGCCGGCGGCGATCATGAATGACGCGTTTCATCTCGCAAAGGACAACCTCGTCGCGCAGTTCGAAAAAGAGTATCTCACTCGCCTGACGACGCGTGCTGGCGGTAACATGTCGAAAGCCGCGCGATTGGCGGGTATTGATCGTACCACGTTGTATCGATTGATGGAAAAGCACGGTCTTCGGCGCGATCCGTTGTCTGGCGCGACCGACTGACTCGTGGTTGCCTTTTAGATTTCTCTGACGCCTGCGATTTTTTGTTGACCCCCTGGAGCCGTTTGAGATGACCTCGACGAACGTTTCGGAAGCCACTGCTGCGCCGGACGCGCTCGATATGCGCGACACCCGTACGCAAACGCACTATAACGCTGCGATTCGTACTGAGGGTCCGGAAGGCGACACCTACGTGCGCGCAATGGATCTGCGTGCGGTAAAAAAGGACGCCTCTGAGTTTGGATTGCTGAGCTACGATCCGGCGTTCATGAACACGGCGTCGTGTCGCAGCGCCATCACGTTTATCGACGGCGACAAAGGTATTTTGCGATACCGCGGATATCCTATTGAGCAGCTCGCCGAGAACGCGACGTATCTGGAAGTTGCCTACTTACTGCGGCACGGAAATTTGCCGGAGCAGAAGGAGTACGACTCGTGGGTGCACGACATCACGTTTCACACGTATGTCCACGAAAATATTCGCAAGTTTTTGGAAGGTTTTCGGTACGATGCGCATCCGATGTCGATGCTGTGCAGTGCGACTGCGGCGTTGTCCAGCTTCTATCCGCAAGCGCGCGATATTCACGATCCGCAGCAACGTCACATCTCCATCATTCGCTTGATGGCCAAACTGCCAACAATTGCGGCGTTTGCGTATCGTCACGTGAAGGGCCTGCCGTTTATTTATCCGGACAATGACTTGTCCTACGTCGAGAATTTTCTCTCGATGGTAGCGCGGATGTCAGAGCCCAAGTACGAAGCCAACCCCGTGTTTGTGAAGGCGCTTGAAGTGTTGTTTATTCTGCACGCCGATCATGAGCAGAATTGCTCCACGAGTGCGGTGCGCGCCATCGGCTCGTCAGGCGTCGATCCGTTTTCAGCAGTGGCGGGCGGCATTGCTGCATTGTTTGGCCCGTTGCACGGCGGTGCCAACGAAGCCGTGTTGCGCATGATCACGGAAATCGGCGATAAGAAAAACATTCCAGCTTTTATCGAGCAGGTGAAAAGCGGCAAGGGTGAGCAGCGCCTGATGGGTTTTGGTCACCGTGTGTACAAGAGCTACGATCCGCGCGCACGCATTGTGAAGAAGTTGGCCGACGAAATTTTCGCGCAAGTTGGCGTCGATAAGGATCTTGAGATCGCGCTGGAACTTGAACGCATTGCGTTGTCGGACGATTATTTCATCGCGCGCAAGCTGTACCCCAATGTCGATTTTTACACGGGGTTGATTTATCGCTCAATGGCGTTTCCGAGCGATTTCTTCACGGTGTTGTTTGCTGTGGCCCGTGTGTCCGGATGGTTGGCACAGTGGGAAGAGATGATTCTCGACAAGGAACAAAAGATTGCGCGTCCGCGACAGATTTATATTGGCGAAGGCGAGCGGCCGTATGTAGACCAGTTGGCGGAGAAGTTTCCGCGGGCGCGGAAGGACAGCATTCGCAAGTGATTTGAAGGGAGGTGACGTCACTTCCGTGACGTTCGTCTTCGTAGGTACATCATCCCCGAGTGAGATTCGTGCACATCGTCGCAAAACAGTCGGAAAATAGTATCGCATCAGTCCAAGCGGCACGCTTCGCGGACGGATTGAAGCACCAGCGCGGTAACAAGCCGATCTCTTCAGCCACGGGCGTGTTACGTGAGCTCTGGCGGTCACGTGATCTTGTTTATCAGTTTGTGCTGAGAGATCTCACCATTCGGTACGTGCAGGCCGTGATGGGATTTGCATGGGCGCTGTTGATGCCGGTATTGATTGTTGGCGCCGGTGTCATTTTTCGTCTCGTCGTTTCGACGTTGTCCGGGAAGCCGATGGAAGGGTCTAGCGTCGCGTCGCTGGCCGTGAAGGCGCTTCCGTGGGCATTCTTTTCGGGAGCGATAAGTTTGTCAACGCAAAGCATTCTAGCGCATGCCAATCTTATTGGAAAAATCTATTTTCCTCGTGAATCACTCCCGATTGCGTCCGTGTTGGCGCAGTCGGTCGATCTGTTGATTGGCCTTGCTATCGTGCTTCTTGTCATTCCGTTTCTCGGTGTGAATCTAGGGCTGACGGCGCTGTGGGGACTTCCCGTGATGTTTGCACTGATGCTTTTCACGGTTGGTTGCGCGCTCATTTTTAGTTGCGCAAATCTTTTCTTTCGTGATGTTAAATATTTAGTGCAGGTGGTGCTGAATTTCGGCGTGTTTGCAACGCCGGTGTTTTTTGAGCCGCAGTTACTCGGACCGGTCGGTTCCAAGATCATGATGCGCTTGCCGTTGTCGCCCTTCATTGAGGCCATCGATCTTGCGGTTGTGCATAACACAAACTTGTTACACCCAGTGTTGCTGATGACGCCCAAGGGGATGGTCGAGGTGTGGGCACCGTGGATGCTGGTGTACATGGCAGCGCTTTCTATCGGATGTTTTTGGGCAGGCCTTCGTGTATTTCGAAGTGCTTCCGCCAAGTTCGCGGAGATGGCATAACATGCAGCCGACAGTTCTCTTCGACCGCGTCTCGAAGCGGTTTAAACGCGGCTCCGTTCATGACTCGCTGCGTGACATGATTCCGGCTGTGGGCCGTAGGCTGTTCGGTCGTAAACCTTCAACCGTCGATGATTCTCGTTTGTTTTGGGCACTGCGCGATTTATCATTTGAGGTAAAGCCAGGCGAAGTGCTTGGCATCATCGGTCCCAATGGTGCGGGAAAATCAACGACGTTGAAGATTTTGAATCGGATCATGGAGCCGACGACTGGCGTCGCGTATGCGAACGGAAAGATTGGTGCACTCATCGAAGTTTCCGCCGGGTTTCATCAAGATTTGACGGGTCGTCAGAATGTCTTTTTGCAGGGTGCGATAATGGGAATGCGCAAAGCGGAAATTGTGCGAAAGTTCGATGCAATCGTGGAGTTTGCTGGTATATCGGATTTTATAGACACACCAGTGAAGCGATACTCCAGCGGTATGAACGCGAGGCTCGGTTTTTCTATTGCCGCGCATCTCGAGCCGGACATTCTCATCATCGATGAAGTGCTCGCTGTTGGCGACCACGCATTTCAAAAGCGGGCATTTGCACGCATTAAGCAAATGGCGCGCGAGGGAGCGCCTGTTGTGCTCGTGTCACACCAACTTGATCGTATTGCGGAACTCTGTACCAAGGCCGTGCTGCTGGAGCGCGGGTCGATGCGAATGGAAGGCACGCCGTTGGAGTGCATTAATGCATATCTACACGGCGAGGCGACCAACGTGGACAACGCACAGTTAGAGGCACAACCAATTCGGTTTCGTTCAATACTCGCGCCAAACGGACTCGCCGTGCACTCTGGTGAGCCGATGCTATTCGTTGTAGAAGGAGAATCGCACCTCGCCGACTCCAACCCTCATTGGACGCCGGCGTTCCGAGTGAGTAGTACCCAAGAAGGTATCGTTGCGCACGCCGTGACTGGACTGGATAGAGGAATTTCGCTTCCCACAAACGGCACTTTTCGCTACGAGCTTTCGATGCAAATGAACTTGTTGCCGGGTCTTTACCTCGTAGATGTATGCGTTTGGGACACGGAAACAAATTCGGATGCCATTAGCGGACCGAAAATTCAGGTCGAGGTTTTGGAGCGAAACAAGTTCTGGGGGAGTAATCAGCTCAACGCAGAGTGGACAACGGTGTAGAAGTCTGATGACGTACGTTGTCTCGATGTTAGAGGCGCCACATTATTCTGGTAAGCAACCACCCGCAGTTGCTCCAATAGCGCGGGTGGAATTCACGAATGTACGTAATGTGCGCGTGCAGATTTGCTGCTGCCAGCGCGCGAAGCGTCCGCATGCGCACCGGAATTTGCTTCTCGAATAGCAAAGATGCAGTCATCGCGCTGAGCGGAAATATCCGATTCCAAGCGTTTGCGGCGTCCCGTCTGATGTATTTCACGTAATTTGGCGATGGAGTGGTTTCGCGAAACATGAGCGCCTGTTGCACTTCGATGTGCGTTCCGAAGAGCAACGTTGCGGCCGAAAATGTCCAATCAAAGGCAAAATGGTCGCTTTTTGGAAATGCTCGACGCGCCGACGCGGTGCGAAATACCCCGTACATGCGGCTGTTATCCGACGGATTGCGGATATACGTGTCCAAATTCTCGATAACGGAACCTCGCAGCGATTTCGTACTCTGCGCCAGCGTTGGAGAAAATGCGTCATCAACGAACGTGACGAGCGATACGGCTCCAACGGCGTTTACGTCTGCATCCAGTGCACGAACGCATTCTTCCACAAACTTCGGTTCCCACCAATCGTCACCGGGCGCAAACAGGAAGAGTTCCGTATCAGCCGCGTTTAGTACGAAGCGAAAGTTGCCGTAATTCAAATTTTTAGGTTGCCGAACAACGACGAATCGGCTGTCGTGCAAGGCAAATTCTTCGGCTATCCTAACGGTCTCGTCGCTGGATCCATCGTCCGAGAGGAGGGCTTGGAAGTCGTAAAACGTCTGTGCCTGCAGCGAGTTCAGCGCTCTCCTCAACGTGCGCGCGTTGTTGTACAACGGCATGCCGATACTCAGTCTTGGCATTTGCTGTCCCGTCCTTGTTGGTGACGCCGATTATTAGGATGCGATGTTGAGAACCACAACGCAATTTATGTTTGTCCAGCGATCGTGATGCGTGGTAGATAACCGCCGAAGTTCAGACGACTGAATTCATACCGAGAAACGATGAATCACGCTACGCGAAACGAATCTGAAGACCACGCCGGTGACCGGCTTACATCACGGCATGTTGTCGTGCTGGCGCAGTCGGCGCCGTTCCCTCCGCCATTAATTGGCGGACAGATACGAATTGAACGTATCGCACGGTCTGTCGCCGCCACCGGACCGACGACATTTTTTTGCGTCTCAGATGTGGACGAGGACGAAATTCGAAGCGGTTGGAACGGCGCAGCGTTGTTTGAGGACGTGCGATCGTTCAAACCAGATCTCAACGCGCGGACTCGGGACCCTCGCTGGGGCGCCTGGTGGAGAACGATGGCTGCGGCCTTTCCGGTTACGGTGCCACCCAGTCACCGTGTTCATTGGTCTCAAACGCTCGTGGAAGCGCTGCGAAGCATTCGTCAAAAAAACACAATTGTTCTCGCATCACGGGCTTGGATGGCAGAAATGGCGCATGCCGCCGGCATTGAAAGAATAATCGTCGATATGGCGGATCTGGAATCGCGGTTGTGGGCTCAGTCAATGGCGCAATTACCGCGTTCATACAGACACTGGTTTCACCAAGCGCAACTACGCCATCTCACGCGCTATGAACAGCGTCTAGCCACGCGTTTCAACCGCGTCATTGTTACAAAGGAGAGTGATCGCAGCTTCTTTTTACCAGACTCGAGGCACCGCGTTATTGTGGCTCCCAACGGTGTCGACCCGGTTCAAGATGCGAAGCGGTCACATGGCCTCATTATGTTATTCGTTGGCGCCCTCGGATATGAACCAAACACGGATGCATTGTTGTGGTTTTCTGAACGCGTGCTGCCGCTAATAGCTGAGCGGTGTCCTGAGGCAAGGTTTCGAGTGGTCGGTCGAGGTCCAGCGCCAATTTCTTGGGGGACGAGGATGCGGATGCTCGGTGTGGAAGTGGTAGAATCACCAATGTCGCTGAACGAGTACTACGCAAATGCAGCGCTCGTCGTCATTCCTCTATTTGTAGGGGAGGGAACAAGTTTGAAGGCTGCAGAGGCAATGTCTTACGCGCTGCCACTGGTGTCGACAACGGTGGGTGTACGGGGTTTTCCTGTGACGGCTAATGAACACTATTTGCTGGCAAATGAGCCCGCAGATTTTGCAGATGCCTGCTGCCGGGTATTAGAAAACCCAGTTGCGTATCGCGAAATGACGCTTCGCTCCAAGGCCCTTGTCGATGAACATTTCGACTGGCTAAACGTCTCGAAACCAATAATTGAGGCTGTTAACTCGCTCGCTGCCGAGTAACGTCGATTCGCTTTTGGTCAAACAAAAAGGCGGGGTCGGCGACTTGCCGACCCCGCCTTCAAGCGTAGCGTGCTGTTACTTAGGCAATCGAGCTCTGGCGACGACGGCGCGAGGCGCCAAACATCGCCAGGAGTCCACCGGCAACCAAAAGGTAGGTTGCAGGCTCTGGCGTTGTGATGAACAAACCATCAGTCTGGCCGTCGCCTTTGAGGACGATCGTCAAGTAATCACCAGCAGCCCAACCCGTGTTTGGCAGCGTGAATGCAGACACACAATTCGGGTAATCGGAAGGAAGGTGCTCACCATCAGCTCGGCAAAAACCGTCGTTATTAAAGCTGGGCGACGAACCGAACACCGAATTGTTCACCGAGCCGCCGAAACCGGCTTGAGCTGCGGCCAACGTGCTCGAAGTACGATATCCGATCAAAATGTTGTCCCAGCCGATAAAGCCAGTGATCGGTGATGTGCTGCCGATCTTCGTGGTGAATTCATACGTAAAACGGAGAACGCCGTCACCAATCGCTGTCCCACTCGACGTCGTCTGCGTTCCCGTACTGTTCACACCAATCCAACGAGAAAACGTCGAGTTGGGCTGCCATGGTGGCGTAGGAATTGTCGTGATCACATTCGCGTTGGCCAAATTACCGTTCGGCGTTGCGTAGGTTGTGCCTGCCGGTGAAGAACCCGTCAGCAACCAGATGAGTGACCAATTTGGATCATTACTACCACCACCCTGTCCAGTCGGCGAAATCTGCGCCTGAGCCACGGAGGCCGAAGCAACCACCAGACCCACTGCCAGACCGGCCCGCTTGATTACTGAGAACACTAGAAACTCCTCTGTTTTGTGCGGCACTGGGCCGCGGCTCGATGACAAATCCTGTGGCGCATTAAAGACGCCCCGCTAGCACTTCGATTCACGACGATAACAAGAGCATAAGGCGTGCCGCGAAACTGTACGGCCATTCCACGAACGTTCCTGCACAAATTTAAAGACGGTGAAGCGCTAACATGTTGCAGTGTAACGGTTTGCATAATTTACGCTCTAGTTGGCCGTTCCGCACACGCAACTCAGCGATCCCTTGCCGTCGCAGAGCAACGCCAACAGCCGTTGCATTCATGCAACATACTTGTCCGATTCCCCGATCCACTCACGCGTGCCGTCGCACAGCTGATACGACGCCAACACTGGTAATATTGAACAGCCGTGACAAAATAGCCAGACGCCGTTACGCTCCTTAACGATGCTTCCGGTTGACCTCTGGGCGCCAAGGCCGATACTGCATAAAGGACAACCAACCCTGTTGCTCCTTGGCGCAGTGCCGCTCCTAACCGCTACCGGAACTACGCCACCAGATGCACGCATCGTTTCGCACTTGCACGGATTGTCGCGTCGACGGGAGCACCGACTGCGTAAAGCAGCTTGATCTTGGTTCTACGCCGCCAGCGCACGCGTACCTACAAGCGCAGCAGCTCGATCATCCGGAAGCCAAATTCCCCGCTCCGGAAATACCAAAATTAAGGCATTTTTTACAAACGTTCGCGCAATTGAATTTACGAAACGTGGCGAAGGCATGACCAAAAAAACTTTTTTGCTGTGCGACGACGCTGCACTGCGGACAAATTCGTTGAACGTAATGCGATTGTTCTTTGCCACGCTTGTTGTATTCTCGCACGCCTTCTCTCTCACGACGGGATCAGACGCACAAGAGCCACTTTTCCTTTTTTCCAAAGGGCACACCACCCTCGGTCGTTTGGCAGTCGACGCTTTTTTTTCGATCAGTGGATTTCTCATTGTCCGCAGCTACCTAGTCACACCAACAATTGACGAGTACTTCCGCAAGCGGGTGCTCCGCATCTATCCCGGGTACATAGCGGCCATCGCCATCTCCGCATTGCTAGCAATGCTTACCGTCGATACTCCGCTGCATTTTTTACGCGCAATGATTGGGCGAGAAAGTGTGCTGGACACGCTGACACTTAAATACGGTGCGCTTGACGCGGCAGGACGGTCGTTTGTGGGGAATCCATTGCGTAGCGTGAATGGATCGCTCTGGACCATTCGGTATGAATTTCTGGCGTACTGCTGTATCGCGGCATACGGACTCTTCGGATTGTTTCGTTTCCGTGCACTCTGGTTATTCGTTGTCACCGCGCTGCTTCTTTTTAACGGCCGTTCGGCAGCATTCCTCGGCGAATCTGACGTGCTGGTGGAGTTTGTCGCGTTCTTCGCAGCTGGTGTAACCGCCTATGTGTTTCGCGACCACATTGTGAGGTCGCGTACGCTCGCTGTAGGTTCACTGCTCGTCTTAATAGCGGCGCTCCGACTATCACCATGGCTCGCGGTGCTCACGCCCCTCGCCGCCACATATCTGCTATTGTACGGCGCAAAGTTTAAAGTTCCGCGTGCGTTTGCATGGGCGCGCACCACTGATCTCTCCTACGGCGTTTATCTATATGCGTTCCCGATCGAACAGAGCCTCATTTATTGGTTCCGGATGCGAGATCCAGTCCTGCTATTTTTCGTTGCACTTGTACCGACGTACGTGCTTGCACTGATGTCGTGGCAACTCATTGAACGTCCGTCGCTCTCGCTCAAGCACACGTGGGACGGAACCGGCGTGCATGTTAAAACTGACGTGGTAAAAGCCACATGACGTTGCATTTTTTCCTTCAGTCAGCATGTGCGAAATGCACTGCACATCGCCTTCTATTTGGAGACACGGCGTGAATACGCGCGGAATCATTCTGGCCGGAGGTTCGGGCACACGGCTCTACCCCGTGACTCGCTCAGTGAGCAAGCAGTTGTTACCCGTGTACGATAAGCCGATGATCTATTATCCCCTTTCGACGATCATGTTAGCGGGGATCAAGGAAGTGTTGATCATCACTACGCCTCGCGACAGCGCAGCGTTTCGTGATCTGCTGGGCGACGGGTCGGAATGGGGTATGAAGATCGAATACGCGACGCAACCAAGCCCGAACGGGTTAGCCGAGGCGTTTATTATCGGACGGACGTTTATTGAAGGACGGCGGAGCTGCTTGGTCCTTGGTGACAATCTTTTTTATGGACATACGCTCGCCGGATCTGTGCAGCGCGCTGCCGCACAGCAAAAGGGCGCTACCGTCTTTGCATATCAGGTGTCAAATCCCGACCAGTATGGTGTCATAGAATTCGACGCGGCCGGTAAAGCCGTTTCCATCGAAGAGAAGCCGCAAACTCCGAAATCGAATTTTGCGGTCACTGGATTGTATTTCTACGATGAGCAAGTCACGGAAATTGCCGCTGCGCTTAAACCCTCGTCACGAGGTGAGCTGGAGGTTACGGATGTAAATCGTGAATATCTCCGGCGCGGGCAACTTACCGTAGAACTGCTCGGAAGAGGAAGCGCATGGCTTGACACTGGGACGCACGAATCACTTTTGCAGGCCGGACAGTTTGTGCAAATTGTCGAGCAGCGCCAGGGGTTAAAAATTTCTGCGCCAGAAGAAGTTGCTTACCGCATGAAGTTTATTGATCGTGAGCAATTGCGTGTGTTGGCCAAGGGATTAGGGAAAAGCGAATATGGTGCATATCTAAGCCGTTTGGCTGACGAAGTTATTTTATGACGTGCTACGCTTCATGACGAGACTTCTCCTACTCGGCGGATCAGGTCAACTCGGCAAAGCAATTCAAGTACTTGCAGATGCCAGCTGGACCGTTCACGCGCCTGGGTCGGACCTCCTCAATTTGTCGCAACCGGACGACCTCGCGCGATTTATCACGCAGCACAAACCGAACGTCGTGGTGAATTGCGCGGCATACACGAAGGTAGACGGTGCCGAGTCGGAGCGAGATGTCGCGTTCCAGGTCAATGGCATTGCTCCAGCCGTGATGGCGTTAGCGGCACGAAATATTGGAGCACAGTTCATTCACGTGTCTACGGACTATGTGTTTGACGGCACTGGTGATATTCCGTATCAGACGTTTGCGGCAACGAACCCGCTTAACGCATACGGTGCGTCGAAGTTATCGGGTGAAATAGCGGTGGCTCGCGAGAACCCAGAGGCCGTGGTGATTCGTACTTCCTGGATACATTCGGGAGGGGGCGTGAATTTCGTTGCGACGGTCGTTCGATTGCTGAAGTCCGGTCAATCCATGCGCGTCGTTGACGACCAGATTGGCGTTCCTACGCGAGCTGCAAATCTGGCATATGCTATTTTGTTGTTGGCCGAACGACGTGATGTCGCGGGCTTACTGCATTTTACGGACGGCGGAGTTGCTTCTTGGTACGATGTCGCGGAGTGTGTGCTCGACACGATGCGAATAAGCGGCTGCGTGGCGGATGATGTAAAAGTGTCTCCGATCGAAAGCAGCGAATATCCGGTCGCGGCCAAGCGTCCAAAAGTGTCGCTACTGAGCACGCACACATCTCGAAAAACGATTGGTTGGACGCCGCCCCATTGGCGGGAAGGCGTGGTTGCTTCGACTCGGGAATTACTTAGCCAGTCGCTCCGCGAACCTTAGCAGTCACAATGTGTTGGCACGCAAAGAAGCCAGGAATCAATCGTACCAATCGACGAAGAATTGGTGTGCGAAGCCAAAGTGGCACGCGGTGGTACTGAGACATCCAAGCGCCGCTGGTCCAGTCGTGATCAACAACTTCTAATCCAACGGAAGAAAAAACACGTTTGATCGTACGCGTCGTAAACCATCGAAGGTGTGTCGCGTCCATGATACCTGACGGCACATAATCAAAACGTCCAAATAGTAGCTGCAGTCGAACCGTCCAATGCGCAATGTTTGGAATGGAAGCAAGAATGACTCCGTCCGCCTTGAGGTGCCGCGACGCGAGTTCCAAAAGAGACGACGGATCCGCGAGATGTTCGAGTACGTCAGCAAACATGATTACGTCGAAAGCGCCGAGTGCTTCTGCCATAGCTTCGTCGTAATAGCCACACTCAACAAGCAACCCGCGTTCGCGGCACGCTGCAGCCCGTCTCGAGTCGGGTTCGACACCAACGAGATCCACATGACATTCGGACACTACCAGGGAGGAGATCGACCCCGTGCCGCACCCAATATCGAGAACACGCGCTCCGCTCGAAATTCGGTCGCAGATCATGCCGGTGGCTTCCCAACGCATCCGTGTCGATGCGGCGTAGCGAAGCGCATCGGGTTTTTTATCAAGGAAACCCCGCGTCCCGAGATCCTCTTTCCCTTCGTCATTATTCAACATCTCGAACTTCTCCCGGTTTAGGCGACAAAGCATATTTGCTAAGACATGATAAATGCCGAGCGTTGCGTCGACAGATTTGACGCTGAGGTGCCGATATTTTCCTTGTCACGGTTCGCAGAGGCGGTTTCGGCACTCATTATCATAGTTTCACACGCGAAGGTAACCTCCAGTGCGTCTAGTACCAACCGCTTTGGCCGAAGTGCATGTCGTGGAATCACCAGTGTATGCGGATGATCGTGGATTTTTCACCGAAGTATTCCGTGCAAATGAATTTGCGAGGCTGGGCCTACCGACAATTTACGAGCAAGACAACCACAGTCGCTCCACGTTACATACACTGCGCGGGCTGCATTTTCAGCTAAATCGACCGCAGGGAAAGTTAATTCGCGTTGTAACAGGGAAGATTTTCGATGTTGCCGTCGACGTTCGACGAAGTTCGCCAATGTTCGGAAAGTGGGTTGGCGTTACGCTCGAAGCCGGCGATGGACGGCAACTCTGGGTTCCGCCAGGATTCGCGCACGGGTTTGTCGTGTTGAGCGACCTCGCAGATGTGTCATACAAGTGTACGACGGCCTACGATGCCGCGTCGGATCGAGGCATATCCTGCAACGATCCGCAGATCGGAATCGAGTGGCCGCTGCCCCTAGGTATCCAAGCACGCTTGTCCGCAAAAGACGCCGCCGCTCCGATGCTTGCGGCGGCAGAACTGTTTGAATGACGTGATCGCTCCCACCAAGGAACTGCTCGATGCGTAAACTGCTCGTAACCGGCGGCGCCGGTTTTATCGGTGGAAATTTCGTCCATCATTGGTGTCGCCAACACGCGGCCGATCGCGTGCTCGTGTTGGATGCACTCACATACGCTGGCAACCGTGCGACACTCGCCACACTGATTGCCGAGCAACGCATCGAGTTTGTGCATGGGGACATCACCGACACGCCGTTGCTTGATCGGCTCTTCGAAGAGCACGCGATCGACACGGTCGTGCATTTCGCGGCTGAATCGCACGTGGACCGTTCAATTGTCGATCCAGGCGCATTCGTACGAACGAACGTTGTTGGTACGCAGACGTTGCTTGACGCTGCGCGCAAGGCATGGCGGGTGGACGGCGTGTGGCAGAACAACGTGCGTTTTCACCACGTTTCGACGGATGAAGTTTATGGCACACTGGCGCCGAACGACCCGCCGTTCTCCGAGACAACACCGTTTGCACCAAATTCACCGTACGCCGCGAGTAAAGCTGGCGCCGATCACCTCGTTCGCGCGTACGTACACACGTACGGCATGCCGGCAACGATCAGCAATTGCTCGAATAATTACGGGCCGTATCATTTCCCTGAAAAACTGATTCCACTCATTATTGTGAATGCGCTGCATGGGCGCCCGTTGCCAGTGTACGGCGACGGCCGGCAGATTCGCGATTGGCTTTTTGTCGAAGATCACTGTATCGCGATCGAACAAATTGTGTGCGCGGACGTTGCGGGAAAAACGTTCAATGTTGGAGGACGCGCGGAACACGTAAACATCGACATTGTGCGTCAGTTGTGTGCCTTGCTTGATGCGCGTTTCGTGAGCGACGCATCGCTCGCTGCACGTTTCGCGGACTGTCCGGCCGCACATGGCCTCAACTGCGATTCGCTCATTACGTACGTAAAGGATCGGCCAGGCCATGATCGGCGCTACGCGATAGATCCAACACTCATCGCCACCACGCTTGGCTTTGAACCACGCGAAACACTCACGACGGGCCTTGCACGAACGGTGGACTGGTACCTCGAGAACGAGCCGTGGTGGCGATCTGTAATGGACGGCAGCTACCGCGATTGGATATCAAGCCAATACGATGGCAGCTCAACCTGACACGGAAAGCTCGCGAGCAAGAAATTCGCTGTGCCAGCAATGTCCGGAACGTGGTCACTGCGAATTTCTTGCTCGCGAGCTTTCCGTGTCAGGTTGAGCTGCCATCGTATTGGCTTGATATCCAATCGC
>JANYFO010000353.1 GCA_025362635.1 Gemmatimonadaceae bacterium
CAATGGCAGCAACGCCGTCATCCATTCGCGATCGACTTCAAACATGTGCGACAGCAGCGCAACGGCCGTGCGTGCATCGCGAGTGATGAGTGCGGCGCCGTTGTCAGCGCGTACACACGCGGTGCGAACGCTGGCGGGTAGCACTAATGCTTCGAGTAATGCCGGTCGGTGATCAATGAGCGTGACATCCCAACCCAATGTGGTGGCGATCCGCGCAAACGCCTCAGCGCCGCGGCCAGCGCCGATGAGATGCAATGCGATCGACGGCATGAGTGGTTCGACGAAACACTCATATGCGCGTTCGTCCACGATGATCGTTTCGAGCACCGGTCGTGCCGTGTGTTGTGCGACGTCAACCAATCGGCGCGCGTCGTGTAAGAGCGACGAGGGCGTTGATGACGGGTGTGCGTGCCATGTGCCGTTGTGTGCACCGCCGTCGAACAAGGCGATCGTTCCACCGGTGGCGGACGCTTCGATCACCGACACGATGGCGCCGCCTTCTCGTGCATGACGAATGTCTGCGGCGTGCGCCAACCATGCGACATCGCGCAATGGTTCGAGCAGAATGTGCGCGACGCCGTCGCACGCGCTACCGAAACCCCAAATCGCTTGCAGGTCGTCGCGCAAATCATACGTGAGCTCGAGTGTCACACCTGATGCACAGACTGCCTCCGCGCGCGCCGCGACATCGGCCTCAAGACAGCCACCGCTTATTGCTCCCGCCAACACGCGATGCTCTGCGTCGACGAGCATGCGCGCGCCCGGCTGTCGATACGACGAGCCTTCGACGCGCACGAGTGTTGCAAGCGCGAGCGCGACGTGCGGTCGCGCCGCGTGTGCGGCGTGTGCGGCGAGCGAAAGTTCAGTGAAGCCGGACACGGTAGGGAAGAGGGATTAGGGACTAGAGACTAGGGACTAGAGACTAGGGATTAACGAGCACCTGAGCGTGTCAAAATCGATCAAATGTGGTCGAGCACATCGCAAACGGTTTTACGAAAATGCTGCAGAGAACGAAACGTATTTTTCGCAGAGCGTCGGGAGCGTTTGTTCGCGTTCTCGGTCCTCAAGCAGTCAGTCGTTTTCGCACGGCTTTGACGTGAAAGACGCGATAGATGACGAGCGGGTGCCCTACGGTAAAGTATGTATAAAACGCGCAAAAGGCATTTGCGCAGCGAGAGCCGCCTCGCCAACAACCTCGCCGCTTACATCGTCAAGGCAATCTTACCAACCGTCGTATTCGATTCCATCAACGCGTGCGCCTCAGCGATGCGCTCGAGCGGAAAACTCGCCGCAATGGGGATGCGCACCGCACCATTGGAGAGCCACGGCATCACTTCACGCGCAAACGCCTGCGTGACCCCGATGCGTTCTTCGAGCGGACGACTGCGCAGCACCGTGCCGCGCATGGTGAGTCGACGCGACAACATGAGTCGCAAGTCAATGGTGCTTTCGAGACCGGCCAATGTACCAATGAGCACCAATCGGCCGCGCGGCACGAGCGCCATGAGGCTCTCTCGCACGTAGTCTCCGCCGAGTAGATCAAGCACAACGTCCACACCGCGGCCATCGGTCCAGCGCTTCACCGCCTCCGCCACCCAACCCGCGTCGGCGGGCTGCGCGCCCGCCTCTAAGCCACACAACATCGCGGCCGCAATCTTCGCCTCACCGCGCGCGGTGCCGAACACTCGAGCACCGAGCTGTCGCGCAATCTGCACCGCGGTCAATCCGACGCCGCTGCCAACAGCGTGTATGAGCACGGTGTCACCAGGTCGCAACGACGCCTGAGCGACCAACGCGTCGTGCGCCGTAATGCACGCTTCCACCGCCGCCCCACCGGTCTCCCACGAGACATCGCTGGGTAGCGCCGCGACCGCACGTTCGTGCGTAACGAGGAACTCGGCATGCGCGCCTCCGCCAACCAATCCGCACACGCGTGCTCCAACAGGCCACAGCGCTGCACCGTCCCCAAGTCCCACCACTTCTCCGGCAAACTCGATGCCCGGGATATCGGACGGCGCACCTGCGGGCGGCGGATATCGGCCCTGCCGCTGCAGAACATCCGCGCGGTTAACGGCCGACCCGCGCACGCGTACAAGTACTTCGTTCGCACCAGGTATCGGTGTGGGGCGCGATTCGACCGTGAGGACCGCAGGGCCGCCGTGAGCGGTGATGATGGCTGCTCGCATACCGGGATAGAAATTAGGGAATAGGGGTTAGGGGTTAGGGGCTAGGGAAAGCATAACAGGATCCAAATAGGCTGTCCCTAATCCCTCTTCCCTATTCCCTAATCCCTAAGCAAGTGTCCGCTTGCGTGAAAGCAACTGCTTGCATACTATCCGCCATGATCGACGACCATCGCCACCGCATCCTTCTGGCCGCTGCGCACATCTACGCCCTGCACGGCTGGAGAGGCGCAACCACGCGACGCATCGCCGAAGAAGCGGGCGTCAACGAAGTCACGATTTTTCGGCAGTTCGGGTCAAAAGAAGCACTCCTCGAATTGGCGATGCGCGAGAATTCGCGTATCGAACCCGCGGTGTTGCCGCGCAAACCCGTGCATCCAACGCAAGAGCTTACCGAATGGGTACACGCCCACCACAGCTCATTGTGCGAACGTCGCGACATCATTCGCCAATTGATGAGTGACGCGTCCGAACGGCCCGATGCGGCTGAATGCGTGCGTCACGGGCCAAGCGACGCGGTGGCACAGGTCCGCGAATACGTCGTCAATTTGCGCCGTCATGGGTGGATCTCCGAGACGCACGACATCACCCCCGTCGACGTCAGTGCCGCCGTGACCATGCTGATTGGTGCAACGTTTACCGACGCGATGAATCGTGACATGATGCCCGCCATGTTTCCGCAGCCCAAAGACGAAACATTGCAAGCGTATGTGCGAATATTTCTCCGCGGCCTCGGCACGCGCGCGGAACCGATCTCACTCGCCGCTCGTAAGGTGCGAGCCGCTCCTTCTACCTCATCTACCACCGAATGACGTCCATGTCTCGACAACCCCTGCCGACGTCAACACAGCGGCAGTATGTCTATCGCAATGCCATCATCATGGTTTGGGCGTTGACCTTTGGTCCGCTGTCCGCATTGTCTGCACAACAGCCCACCGCGCCGACAACCGCCGCTGTCGCTGGCACTGCGCTCGCGCTCTCGCTCGCCGAAGCGCTGCGTTTAGCAACCGGCACCAGTGAATCGATCAGCCTCGCGCGTGCGGGCGTGCTGCGTTCAACCGGCCAGCAACTACAAGCGCGATCACAACTGATGCCGCAGCTCTCAGCCGGTCTGAATTGGCAAAAGACGTTGCAAAATCAATTTCAAGCGATCTCGAAAAAATCAAACAGCGGCAGCAAAACGGGCGGCGGGCCCGACACATCGTCCGTCGCTGACAATCCACTCACAAAAATCTTCGCCTCCCCGTACACGACATCCTTTGCCGTCACCGCGTCGCAGCCTGTCTTTACGGGAGGACGCGCGAGCGCAAACATCCGGGCCGCGCGCGTTAATCGCGAATTGGCAGAGATCGGCATCACAACAGCGCAAGCGCAAGTGCAGCTCGATGTGACCGAAGCGTACTACGACGCGCTGTTGGCGGACCGCCTCGTGACCATCGCAGAATCATCGCTCGTGCAAACAGAGCGCACACTGCGCCAAGTGCAGCTCACCAAAAGCGTCGGATCAGCGTCCGAATTCGAACTTATTCGGGCGCGCGTTACGCGCGACAATCAACGTCCAAGTTGGTTGCAATCACGCACCAATCGCGACTTGGCGTACGTCCGATTGCGACAGTTACTCAACGTCCCACTCGCGCAAGCGGTGCGACTCACTGACGATATCGCCGAGTCTCCCGCATCCGCTCCGTCTGACGAGTCAACCGCACCGATTACCACTGTCAACGTGTCAGCTGCAGAGGTGCTGCATGCAGATGCGCGTGTTAGTGCGGAGGTAAACAGAGTGCTCGCTGGCGCTGACACCTCGGTACCGGTGCGCGCGCCGGTGCGACAGGCGGTGAAGAGTGTTGAGGTAGCCAAGCTGCAACTCAAATCCACAATGGCGCAGCGATATCCAACGGTTTCGCTTTCCACAAACTATCAGCGCCTCGCGTATCCCAACGACGGACTGCCGCGAAGTCTCGGGGATTTCTTTCCAAATTGGACCGCAGGCGTTGGTGTTTCATTTCCATTCTTCACTGGTGGACGAGTGCATGGTGAAGAACTCGCGGCGCAAGCGACCGTCCAAGAAGCCGAGCAGCGACTAAAGCAAACGGCGAAAGGTGCGGCCCTCGACGCGCGCCAGACCATCGCGCAACTCGAACAGGCGCAAGCATCGTGGCAGGCGACTGTTGGTACGGCCGAACAGGCCACACGCGCGTATGACATTGCAGAAGTGCGTTTTCGCGAAGGAATCTCCACCCAGCTTGAACTCGCGGAAACGCGTGTGCAGTTGCAGGTAGCACTAGCGAACCGCGCCAAAGCTGCGCGTGACGTGCAAGTCGCACGCATTCGCCTTCAGTTGCTGCGCGATCTACCGCTCTCCACGTCACGCCCCTCCACGACAGGCAACACGCCATGATGACGATGACGCGCCGCACCGCGGCGCCCTTGATGACAATGCTCGCGCTTTCGCTGTTGACGAACGCGTGCGGCAAAAAACCCGACGCATCCGCCACATCAACGACGCCCACTGCTCAAAATATCGGACCGGATAATATTGCGGTGGCGCGCACCGACACCTTACGCAGTGGCCCGCCAATTTCCGGCACGCTGGTCGCTGAGCGCGAAGCGCGGATTCGCGCGGAAATTTCTGGCGCCGTACTGCAGACCATGGTGGAGCAGGGGCAACGTGTCTCAACCGGTACGGTGCTCGCGCGCCTCGATGATAGCAACGTGCGCGACGCCGCCATCTCCGCCAAGTCTGCCGTCACACAGTCCACCGTCGTGGCGGAACAAGCAGCGCGCGAATTGCAGCGAGCGAAGACGTTGGTTGCCGCTGGCGCCATTGCGCAACGCGATGTGGAATCGGCCGAACGCAGCAACCTTGCGGCACACGCAGGACTCGCTGATGCGAACGCGCGATTGGCGACCGCCGCAAAAAATGTGCGCAACACGATCATTCACGCTCCGTTCGCGGGCATCGTTTCGGAACGTGCGGTGAGCCCAGGCGACATTGTATCGCCGGGTGCCGCGTTGTTCACCGTGATTGATCCCAGCAGTTTGCGCCTAGAAGCGTCCGTGCCAACGTCGGCGTTGGCCGATGTCCGCATCGGTGCGCCGGTCACGTTCACCGTAAATGGGTTTGGCGACCGCACGCTGGAAGGACGGATCACGCGCATCAATCCCATGGTGGATCCTCAAACGAAACAAGTGCGTCTACTCGCCAGCATTCCGAACATCAAAGGCATGCTCGTTGCTGGCCTATTCGTCGAAGGACGCGTCGCATCACAGAAACGCGTTGGCGTGATGGTGCCGGAACAAGCGATCGATCAAACCGCGGTCCGACCGTACCTTGTACGACTCAAGGGCGGAAAAGTGGAAAAAGTTGACGTGCAGCTCGGTGTCCGCGACGAGGCGGCCGGTGCGTTCGAAATAAAATCCGGCGTCGCAAGTGGCGACACGGTATTGCTCGGTGCTGCACGCGGAATTTCCGTCGGCACCACCGTCATTGTTTCCGCACCAGCAGACGCAGCGACAACCTCGGCAACGGCGCCCGCCGTCGCGCCGAGTGCGCCCGCGAAGAAAAACTGATCCTTAACAGAGGCACTACGCATGTTTATTTCAGACTTCGCGATCAAGCGCCCGCTGGTCACCGTTGTCGCCGTGCTGACACTGGCGGGATTCGGTCTCGTGTCGCTGTTCCAATTGCAAACCGACGAATTTCCAGAGGTGCAGCCGCCGATCGTGCTCACCACCATCGTGTATCCGGGCGCATCACCGGAGCAGGTGTCGCGAGAGATTTTGGAGCCGGTCGAAGAGGCGATTCAGTCAATCTCGGGTGTGAAATCGATCAACGGTGAAGCGCGCGACGGCTTCGCACAGATTACAACACAGTTCGTATTCTCCAAGAACTTGCAGGAAGCCACGCAGGAAATCCGTGACGCAATCGGCACCAAGCGTCAGGACCTGCCGCAAGAAATGGAGGAGCCCATCCTCAAGAAGTTCAGTCCGACCGATGCGCCGATCGTCACGCTATCGCTGTTCTCTACCACGCTCTCATCGCCGGAGCTCACGCAAATTGCCGATCCTGGGATCACGCGCGAGCTGCGTTCAATTCCAGGGGTCGCTGATGTGAGCGTGACTGGTGGTGTGAAACGCGAACTCACCGTCAATCTCGATCCACAGCGGTTGCAAGCGGCCGGCGTGAGTGTTCCGCAAGTCGTGCAGGCGCTGCAGAGCGGCAACTTGGCCGTGCCCGTCGGACGCGTGACGGGTGCGCTCGACGAACGCACAATTCGCTTGCAGGGGCGACTCAATAGTCCCGCCGACTTCATGCAACTTGTCGTTGCCGAAAAGGGCGGCCGCGTTGTGCGACTCGGCGACGTGGCAACGGCAACGGATGGTGTGGAAGAGCAACGTACGTTGGCGCTGTACAATGGTAAGGATGCGGTGGGCATCGAGATCAAGAAAACCAAGGGCTACTCTACAACGGCTGTCGCGGCCGCGATCTTCAAAAAGGTTGAGCAGCTACGACCAACCTTGCCAAAAGGTGCACAGTTTGACGTCGTAAAAAACAAAGGCCTACGTGTCGAGAATTCGGTTGACAATGTGCAGGGCGCGTTGATTGAGGGCGCACTGCTCACCGTGCTCGTGGTGTTTTTGTTTCTGAATTCATGGCGCTCCACGGTGATTACCGGCTTAGCGTTGCCGGTGTCGGTACTGGCCAGTTTCATTGCGGTGTGGGCCTTTGGCTTTACGCTCAATACAATGTCGTTGCTCGGACTCTCGTTGGCCATTGGTATTCTGATTGACGACGCCATCGTGGTGCGAGAGAACATCGTTCGACACGTGGAGATGGGTAAAGATCATTAC
>JANYFO010000142.1 GCA_025362635.1 Gemmatimonadaceae bacterium
GTATGGAGCGCGCGGTTGCGCTATCACGAGGAGAGCGACACCCTCGTCGTCGATGTGGACCGTGAAGTCTTCATGCGATTCGCGCGTTGGCACCGTGATGATAACGGTCAGAGCAGTCAACTGTTTTTTACCACCGCACACACGTACAATCGCGTGGAGGGATTGCCGTTGTATTTCGGTCCGCGCTTTTACGCGCAGAACGGCGATACGCGTGTGAACGGTGAGCTGTTGGGTATTTTTCGGACGGGCGAGAAGCTGGAGTGGACGCGGGCCAGTCGTGGCCATCGCGCGATGTTCGAGGTACGTCAGGGGCGTCACGGTGGCGCACTCATTGGTGGTCGTCTTTTCGATGAAGTGACGCCGGTGGAAGATTGGCAATTGTCCGATGGTGAGATTGGACTCGCGAGCTTTCTGTTTTCACGCGACTACCGCGACTACTGGCAACGACACGGCGGCGCGGGCTATGTGTCGGTTTTTACGGGTCGCGGCTCTGAATTGCGCGCGTCGTTTGGCGAAGAACGCTGGTCGTCCCGTCGAACACTCAATCCACTTTCACTGTATAACTCTGACAAGTCGTGGCGGACGAATCCGGAGGCCGACGAAGGCGTGCTGCATTTACTCACACTGACTGGTCGATTGGACACGCGAAACAACCCCGATAATCCGCGAACCGGATGGTTGCTGCGCGGGGAGTATGAGCATGGTCAAGGCACGTTAGATCGTGTGGCAACGAGCACTATCGGTGTGCGTGCGCAGACCGTCGGTGATATGCAATACGCGCGCGGATTGCTGGACGTGCGCCGGTACAATCGGTTGGGGCCGAGCACGCAAATCAACTTGCGGGTGGTGTTGGCGGGGTGGTTGAATGGCGATGCGCTGCCGATGCAACGGCGTGTGTCCGTGAGCGGTATCGACGCCTTACCCGGCTTTGATTTCCGACGGACTCTTGGCACGCCGGACGCTGGCACGTGTGCGACGGGCAGTGACGCGGTCTATGTGCAGCTTGGACGTCCGGCACAATGTGATCGGATATTGCTCCTGCAAGCGGAATGGAAAGGTGACTTTCGCATCCGATTGTTTGGGGATGGAGATCATTTTGGCGATCGTCGATGGTCGCTGAGTCGATTGGGTGGTGACGGCTCATGGGTAGTTTTTGCAAACACCGGACGCGGCTGGTTGGTTGGTGACTCGCGGCGTGTTGGCGTGTATCGCACCGGGAAGTTGCCAAGTCTTGGCACGTGGCGCAGCGATCTTGGTGGCGGATTTGATTTCGGTAATTTCGGCGTATACCTCGCGGAGGCGGTGTCGCAGGGCGGATTACAGCCTAAAGTGTATGTGCGTCTTGGACACCGGTTCTAGTGTTGCGTTCAATACAGTTTGTACTGTTCGCACTCTTGCTCACCGTGCTTGGCGAGGCAACTGCCCTTCGTGCACAGTCGCTTCCGCGAATTGACATTGAATCCGCCGCCGGTGCGACGTCGCCGGCGATTTCGTTACGCGGTCTGCTGGAGGAGAAAACATTTGACGAGTTATTGCGCAGTGGATTCCCCCTCAGCGAACATTTTCGTGCCGAGCTCTGGATGACCGGTCGATGGTTTGATGAAATTGTCGACCGCGAAGAGTGGGACGTCAGCGTGCGTTACGACGTAATCGATCGCACGTACGAAGTGCTGCGCCGCGCACGTGATCGAGTGGTGTCGTTGGGCAGCTACTCACGCTTTATTGATGCGCGCGCCGCAAGCGAGCTCGCGTACATGCCAAGTTTGTCTGCACGTGCGAAGGGGCGCAAAGGCTACGTCAACGTACAGGTCGACGTGCAGATGGTCGCGATCAGCGACCTTGACGAATTGCAACGATGGTTGCGCGGCGAAGCTGCGCCGGCCGTGCAAGGGCGCCAAAGTCCAGGCACCGCACTCACGCGCGGATTTCGTACCCTGGTCACGCGACTGCTCGGCGGCGAAGTACGACATTTGGAGAAGCGCAGCGGCGTGATGATTTTTTAATGTGGCGTTCCGTTTACAGCGCGACCACCACGGGCAGAGCGTGTAACATTGGCGTTGCATGCGCATGTGCTGGAACGCCAGTACGGGACGTCACGCGTTCGAGTTCTTCGAGCTGCTTGAGTGTGGCTTCACCATAAAACACGCGAATGTACCGGGCTTGAATTGGCGTGAGACGACGCACGGCCCAGCTTAAGTGCACGAAATGTGGTTCCACTGGTGCGTGCATTGGGTGCATGCCGATTTCGTCCGGCAACCGATTGGCTTTGCGTGTATTGCAGCTACTGCAGGCGGTGACAACGTTGGTCCATTCGTTTACACCACCGCGCGATATGGGAATCAGATGATCGCGTGTCAGTGATTCACGGGGTTTCAGTTCAACGACCGTCCGCTTGCAATACTGACACTGATACTCGTCACGCGCGAAGAGAAAGGTATTCGTTACCTGTCGGCGAAAACGTCGCGGCACGTGTACAAATCGCGTGAGTCGGATGACGGCTGGACGCGGGTAGGCGGCGCGCTCCGAATGCACCGGGCGTTCGCCCTCCGCTTCAACGATCTCGGCTTTGCCGTCAATGACGAGGCGCAATGCTCGACGCAGAGGTACCATCGTCAGTGGTTCATACGATGCATTCAGTGCGAGACATCCGGCGATCACGCAGTCTCCTCCATGCTGAATCGAGTGGGTCGGCTGACTTTAACAATTGAACCATACCCCCGGGCATAGGGAATGGGGAATGGGGAATCGGGGGGGTAGTTACAGGTTCGACACGTGTTGCGCGC
>JANYFO010000410.1 GCA_025362635.1 Gemmatimonadaceae bacterium
CCGTGCGCCGACTGACAAACGCGCTCAATGAGATGCTCACAATCGGACTCATTGATTCACGACAATTTGACGAAGAAGCGGCGATTCCCGAGCCCGTCATCCGTGCGTTTGCGACCGCGGGACTTTTGGGTATTTCGATCCCGACGCAGTACGGTGGACTTGGACTCTCAACCTCAGGCTATGCGCGAGTTTTCGGTGCGGTCGCCTCGATCGATCCGTCACTCGGCGTTTTAATTGGTGTCCATTGCGGACTTGGCGGCAAAGCCATCGTCCTCTTCGGCAACGACGCGCAGAAAATACGCTATCTCCCCATGCTCGCGCGTGGCGATACACTCGCTGCATATGCGCTGACCGAACCCGAGACGGGATCCGACGCACAAAACATCGTCTCACACGCACGTCGGTCCGACGATGATCGTGGCTGGATTCTTACCGGACGCAAGCACTGGATTGGCAATGGGAATCGCGCTGGTGTGATTGTCACGTTCGCTCAAACGCCCGTCATACGTGATGGGAAATCGGTGATGCGACCCACCGCATTCATCATTCGACCGGATATGCCCGGCTTTCGAGTGGATGGCACGATTCACAAGCTTGGCATCCGCGGATCGACACAAGCGGAGCTGGTGTTTGAAGAGCTCTTTGTGCCGGACGATCATGTGTTAGGAGAAGTTGGCAAAGGTTTTCGCGTGGCCGTCCATGCGCTTAACGCAGGGCGACTGAGTCTCGCGTCTGGATGTACCGCTGCGTGCAAGCGTTTAGTCGGCGAGATGACGCGATATGCCGAAGCACGTACGCAGTTTGGTGGTCCGCTCGCATCGTTTGAAATCACGCAACGAAAGATTGCAGCGCTGGCGTCCGACACGTACGCGGCGGATGCGATGGTGGGCGCATTGGCCGCAGCGCTGGACGCAGATCATGTGGATGCATCACTCGAAGCCGCGTGTGTGAAAATTTTTGCGAGTGAACTCGTGTGGCGTAGCGCGGATGAAATGGTGCAGGTTGCCGGCGGTCGCGGATTTGTGAAACCGTGGCCCTACGAGCGCTATCTGCGTGACGCACGCATCAATCGCATCTTCGAAGGCGCCAACGAAGTGCTGCGCCTCTTTGTCGGGCTCAACGGCATTCACGAGTCGGCCGAGGAACTCAAAGAGCTCGCTACCGCTATTCGCAATCCGATTCAAAATTGGGTACTCGTCTCAAATTATGCCGCGCAGCGCGTCCGGTCCGCACTCGGCGCACGCGACAAGTTTACCGTCGCGTTTGATTCGCGATTGCGTGTCCATGTGAGTTTTGTCGAACAGCATGTAAAGGAATTGGCGCAAGCGACGCAAAAAGCGATCACGAAACACCAAAAAGAAATTGTGCATCGCCAACTCGTTGTTGAGCGGCTCGCCGATATGGCGATGGAGCTGTACGCCCGCGCGACCACCATCGCGCGCACACAGCGTCTCATTGAACAACATGGCGATGAGGCGTGCGAGCGAGAACTAGCACTCACCGCACTTTTCTGCGTGCAATCTGGACGTCGTTTTCGTGCTCTTCGGATGGAGCTTGAGGGCGACGCGGGCGAGTCGATGGATGATTTGCGTCGCACAGTTGCCGCGACGGTGCGTCGCGAAGCGGGGTATCAATCGGACGATGCATTACTCGACGTTGTAGTGCCGCCGCTCCCAGTGTTTAGCCTCGTGCGGGATGAGCAAGCGGCGAGCGTTGAGCTACGCAATCGTGCGGGGGACTGAGATCGCGATGTGCGTCGGCCACTGCAGATCGCGACCGCCGCAAATTGCGTGAACGTGGCTTGCGAGATCGTCATTTGCGAGCGGGCGAAGCGTAGCTCATACATGCTTATTCCGCGGCCAGCACCACCCCAACACATTCACCAAAGCCAATCCGCACTGCTCCCTCTCGCTTAGCGAACGCGCGCAGTACGACTTCATCGCCGTCCTCAAGAAAGCGCCGCACGTCTCCGTTCGGCAACGTGAGCGGATCTGCGCCGCGACGCGTGATCTCCAACAAGCATCCGCGACTATCGGCCGTTGGGCCAGAAATGGTTCCGGTTCCCAAGAGATCGCCGGCGCGCATGTTGCACCCGCCGCTCGCATGATGCGCAAGCATTTGGCCGACTGTCCAATACAGATCCAGCGCACCGCCACTCGAGATACGAACTGGATCACTACCATCCGCACGCATACGCGCCGTTCGCATCCAAAGTTCTACAGTGATGGCAAACCCGCCGTGTGCACGATCATTGGCGTCGTCCAGATACGGCAATGGCGTTGGATCACCACTCGCGCGGGCGGCGAGCGGCGCACGAAATGGCGCGAGGGCTTCAAGCGTCACCACCCATGGACTAATGGACGTCGCAAAGTTTTTCGCGAGAAATGGACCGAGTGGTTGGTACTCCCACGATTGGATGTCGCGTGCCGACCAGTCATTCAGCAAACACAGACCAAATAAATGTGCCTCTGCATTTGCCAGCGAAATAGTTGTGCCGAGTGCGTTGCCGGTACCGACAAACGCGCCAAGTTCGACTTCGTAGTCGAGGGCACGCGACGGGCCCACGGTGGGCACGTTTTCGCCTACGGCGAGCCGCTGTCCCGATGGACGTTGCACGGAGGTACCGGACAGTACAATTGACGAAGAGCGCCCATGATAGCCGATCGGCACCCACTTGTAATTGGGCAGCAACGGGCTGTCCGGCCGAAACAACGCACCGACATTGCTGGCGTGATGCACTGATGCATAAAAATCGGTGTAGTCGCCAATCTGCGCCGGGAGAAAGAGCTCCGCGTCGTGTTGGGCCACGAGCGCGTGTTCGGCGATCTGTTGCTGATTGATGGGCGCGTTGAACGCCAACAAGCACGAGATCGCGGACCGCAATGCGCGCCGTGGTGCACCGCCGCATTGCATCAAGGCGTTGAGTGTTGGCGAGGCGCAGGCAAGGGCCGCTCGCTGCACATTTGATGCGATCTCATCGCTGACGTCAGGACCAGTAGCGCCCAAGAGCCCGGCGGCGAAACATGCTGAAATGTCGAGAATACGATCGCCAATGGCCACGCCAACACGCGGCGCTTCGGACGAACCCGCACGGCGAAATATGCCGAATGGCAAATTCTGAATTGGGAAATCAGTGCCCACGTTGTTCGCGCTTGACACCCAACTTTGCAGCGCGGGATCGATGGTGTGGTCTGTGGTCATCAGAAATTTGAGAGGGTGACGCCTGACTAGCAGAGGCCGAGCGCGCGCGACTCGTCAACCGGCTCTGTGAACGAGCACGAGCCAAAACTTACCAAGACCCGGTCGCGCACGCGCTGCAAGAGCGCCCGATCAAACAGGTGTGTGCGCTCTCCCTGGTGCCATCGAATGCACGGCTCACTGAGTTCGAAGGCGTGCACGTTGGCTTCGTCGAGCAGTTGGATCGCATCTGCCGTTGCGCCGCCGGTGGCGAGCAGTGCCGCTGCCAAGAACACGTTGACAAAGCCGTACATGCGGCCACACTCTGCACCGTCGTCATACGTGAGGCGAAAGGTCCCACGTAACGGATGATGCAACCCGGCCGTTGCTTTCGCCGTCACGTCGTGCGCAATACAAAGAGAGAGGAAGCGCACGATCGCATCGGGCGTAGGAAATACATCGGATGTAACACCGCCAGCACGCAATTTGGCACGACGTCCGACGCGCGCAATTGTGGCGATGAGCACTGTCGGATCATCAACAATGGGCACTTCGATGTATGTCGTCAACGTGCGTGGCACGATGGCGTCAATCGCCTCAATCTCCGCCACCGATGTCGCGCGCAGCTCGAACGCGTCGACCACCGCCCCCACGTCGCCGAAGCAAATGACATGGCGTTCATTACACGCGGCGATGGCGCGCAAATCGGCGGCGAGATCGCCGCTGCCCGTGACCGTTAGACGCCAAGGAATTGCACCTGCGTCCCGCGGCAACAGCGAATCCGCGTGCTTAGAAAACAGTTCGAGCGCGGCGGCACCACATACGAAACGTCCCAGCATCCAGCCGGTGCCGCTCGCGCGATAGTGCGCGTAGTTGCGAACAGCCGTTGGCATCGCGAGCGATGCGGGCGGGAAAAGTCCCGCGTAATCAACGATTCCCTCGAGCAGAATGCGCGCTGCGCGTTCAGTGTGCGGTAGCAGTCGAACTGGCATGCGGGATCCGAAAGACTTACAAGCCCTCGAAATCGAGGGCGAGATCAAGCGCGGGGGCGGAATGTGTAAGCGCACCAACCGAAATGCGATTCACACCGGTTTCGGCGATGCGACGCACGGTGTCAAGTGTAACACCGCCCGAGGCTTCTGTCGTGACGCGGCCGGCACAGATCGCGACGGCTTCGCGCATCATATCGATGGACATGTTATCGAGTAACACCCAATCCGCGCCCGCCGTCACCGCATCGGTTACCTGCGCGATGGTATCGCATTCTACTTGAATGGGTGTGTCTGGCAACGCCAGCGCGCGCGCACGCGTGACCGCCGCCGCAATGTCTCCGCCAATCGCCGCAAGATGATTGTCTTTGATGAGCACACCGCTGCGTAAATCGAGACGGTGATTGGTGCCACCACCTGCGCGCACCGCGTACTTCTCCAACTTGCGCCATCCGGGCGTAGTTTTTCGCGTATCGAGAATGCGTGCCGAGGTGCCCCGAATGGCCGCGACAAACCGCGCCGTGAGCGTGGCAATGCCCGACAGGTGCTGCAAATAGTTCAACGCGACGCGCTCGGCGGAGAGCATGCCCCGCGCGTGCCCCGTGAGATGCAATAGCACATCGCCTTTGGACACGTGTGTGCCGTCTTCCGCATCCACGCGAATGGCGATGCCCGTGTCTAATTGGCGGAACGCCTCAACGGCCAACGGAATACCAGCCACCACGCCATCACCTCGCGCGACGACGGTACTCCGCGTGTGGCGTGCCGAGATCACCGTGGCCAGCGTGGAGATATCGCTGAAGGCTTCGTCTTCGACCAACGACGCATGCACGTGCTCTGTGATTTGCTCGGCGGTCAGCGGAAACGCGCGATCCGCGGCTCGTCTGGTTGGTGTGTCGAGCGGCGTTATGGTGGGTGGCCTGATGACTTCGAACGCTATGGACGGCGTGCGTCGCAATGGCGGGTAATAATCACTCATTCGCCGGGATCCTCGGGGCCAACCAAAGGCTGTGTTGGAGAGCCACCAATGGCGACCATCCGCTCGATAGCGGTGCGGGCGCGGGCGGCGACATCGGGGGGAACCATGATGCGAAATTGCGTGTGCAGCAATGCGTCGCGCACCTTCAGCAACGTGGTCACCTTCATGTACGCGCACTGCGCTTGATCGTTGGCCGCGAGAAAACGCTTTGTTGGATTTTCCCGCCGCAGCCGGTGCAAAATGCCAATTTCCGTCGCGACAATGAATGTTTCTTGCGAAGACTGCGCCGGTCGCTTGATCATTCCCTCGGTAGAGAGAATATGGGCACCGTTGGGATCAATCGCTCCGGCTGACATGGCCTCAACTACGGACGTGGCGCATCCACACTCGGGGTGAATCAGGAATTCCGCACCCGGATGCTGCGCGCGTGTGAGCGCGATGTGCTCAGGGTCAATGCCCGCATGCACATGGCATTCGCCCAGCCACACATGCATGTTTTCCCGCCCTGTGAGTCGTCGGACGTGCGCTCCAAGAAACATGTCCGGTAGGAAAAGAATTTCCTGATCGGCTGGAATCGAATTCACCACGTCGACCGCGTTGCCCGAGGTGCAGCAATAGTCGCTTTCCGCTTTGACCTCGGCGGAGGTGTTGACGTACGACACAACGAGTGCGCCAGGATGTTCCGCTTTCCATACGCGCAATTGGTCGGCATCAATGGTGCTTGCCAGCGAACATCCGGCGGCCATATCGGGCAAGAGCACGGTTTTTTGCGGTGATAAAATCGCGGCGGTCTCCGCCATAAAATGCACGCCGCAAAAGACGATGACGTCGGCGTTTGTGCGTGCAGCTTCACGCGATAACCCGAGGGAATCACCGACAAAATCGGCGACGTCTTGAATTTCCGGACGCTCATAATTGTGCGCGAGAATCACCGCGTTGCGTTCGGCGGCCAGCGCGCGAATTTCCGCTGCGAGCGTTGGATCGTAATGCGCTTCAAGAATCGTCATGCGTTACCAGGTGATGTGACGGTCCTGCCATTTCCTACGCGACTTTGGAAAATCGCTACGGAAGTGCCCTCCGCGCGACTCCTTGCGCAACAGTGCGGCTTCGACCACGAGTGTTGCGGTTGTGTGCAAATTGCGCTCTTCTGTCGCGCCGACTGGCAGACGGTTGCCAATGTGGGCGAGCTGCGCGAGACAGCGCCGAAGCCCCGGTGCCGTGCGTGAAATCGACGCATGCTCCCACATGAGTTGTCGAATTTCGTCCGCGGCAACTTGCGCCGCGCCGCGATCATCGAAGGGCGGCACGGACCACGCCTGTGCGTCTGGCACGGGTAAATTGACCGGCGTTTGTATCATGTCGCGCGCGACACGCTCCGCAAACACCAAACCTTCGAGCAACGAGTTGGAGGCGAGGCGGTTTGCGCCGTGCACACCTGTTCGCGCCACTTCGCCCACTGCGTACAGTCGAGGGATGCTCGACCGTCCAGCCAGATCGGTTACCACGCCACCCATCATATAATGTGCGGCCGGCGTGACGGGAATTGGTTCTTTTGACGGATCGATGCCGCGTGCACGACAGATGGCGAAGATGCCCGGAAATCGTATCGCGAACTGTGGTCCAAGCTTCGTGGCATCGAGAAAAACGGTGCCGTGCGCCTGCTGCTCGCGAAAAATCTCGCGTGCAACCACGTCGCGCGGCGCTAACTCCGCGAGTCGATGTCGTTTGGGCATGAAGCGTTCGCCGCGACCGTTGAGCAGGATCGCACCTTCACCTCGGACAGCTTCGGATATCAGCGCGAGGGGATTTTCTGATGTGTCAAGCGCGGTGGGGTGGAACTGTACGAACTCCATGTCCGCGAGACGTGCGCCGGCGCGATGCGCAATCGCAAACCCGTCACCGGTCGCCACCTGCGGATTGGTGGTATACCGATAGATCTGTCCGCAACCGCCGGTTGCGAGGACCGTTGCATCGGCCACGATTTCAACGGCGCGTCCCGAAATACTGGCGCGCACTCCGGCGCACTGCGGCACACCATCGCCGTCGTCTACCAGTAACAGGTCCAGCACGCGCGCCATTTCCTCAACGCGGATCGCGCGGCTTTCGCGCACCTTGGCCACGAGGGTCCGCGCTACTTCAGCCCCCGTTTGATCACCCTGCGCGTGCACGATACGATGTCGGGAATGCGCTGCCTCTTTGCCCAATTGAAAATCGCCATCGGGGTCAAGATCAAAGCGCGCGCCCGCCGCCTGGAGTTCACGCACTCGCGCCGGCCCTTCCTGCACCAGCACTTGGACCGCCTCGGCATCACAGAGTGCCGCACCGGCCGCTAGGGTGTCGCGGCGATGCAGCGCCGGAGAATCACCAGCGCCGAGCGCGGCGGCAATTCCGCCTTGCGCATAGGCAGTAGCCGAGTCAAAAAGTGTGCGTTTTGTGAGCACGGTCACATCACCGTGCGCCGACGCGCGCCAGGCAGCGTGCAAACCAGCAACGCCACTGCCAATGACGAGAAAGCGGGTGCGAATGCGTTCGGTCATGTAATTTGAATAACCACAGCGCGTCGCGTGTGCCAGCCGTATTTCTGGTACTGCTTGGTTTTTTCCCGTTTCAGGAGTCGGAGTCATGCGTCTGAAGTTTCTCGCCGGTGCCGTTGCGCTGGCTGCTTCCTCTTTTGCGACCACGATGTTTGCGCAGCCGGGCGGCGTGTCCGCCGCGTGCAACATCGACGCGAACAGTCCGAAAGAGCTGGCGCTCGCCACGCTGAATATTCAAAAAGCCAAGTCATCCCCGACTGCGGCCGCGCGGACGGACGTGTTGAAGTCGATCTTAAAAGACTTAGATACGAAGCCGGAGCGTTTTTCAAAAAATCTGGCTGGATACAACTACATTCTGTCACAGGTGCTCGTGCTGTTTACCTTGGAGCCATCGGTTGGCTTTTCGAGCACGCGTGGTGCGCTTGGGATGGTCACACAACCGGAGCAACCGTACGATCTGATTGCGCATCTCGATGATGCGTTTAAAGCGATTGTCACGGCGCTGCCAGCCTGCGCAAACGAAGTCACTGCGCTACGTCAAAATGATGCGTGGTTGGCACTGACACGCAAAGCGCTCGACGCATCCAACAGCGGCCAGCTTGATTCAGCGGATTTCTATGCAAATCGCTCGCTGCTGCTTAGCAAGGAAAGCCCGTACTCGTACTACGTTCTCGGCAATGCGGCCAATCAGCGCAACGACAAGCCCGCCGCAATGAAGAACTGGAAGGCGGTGATTGAAAAATCGGGAGTAGACACGAGCTATCGTGAATTGAAAAACGGTAGCATGCTGTATCTCGGCATGAGTGAATTGGAGGCCGCGCAGGGGTTAAAGGGCGCGGACCAGCAAACCATGGCGCGTGCAGCTGCGGGTCGTTTCAAGGAGTTGTTGGCGATTTCACCAGACGGCAACGATTCGCCTAACATGATGGAATCGTGGTCAATCGCGCTCAAACTTTCGGGCGACTCGGCGCAAATTCCGATAGTGTATGCGCCGCTTTTGGCATCACCGACGAAATTCACCGATTTTGCACTGACAATGGGCGGTGTGATTGCGACGCGTATCAATAAGACAGACGACGCGCTCAGCATGTTCGACGCTGCAGTGCAAAAAAATCCGGTCGCGCGCGACGCGCTGCGCAACTTGGCCGCTACGTACTACAGCAAAGATCAGTTTTTGAAGATGTTTGATCCGACGGCCAAACTCGTGGCGATTGATCCAAATAACTTTGATGCGTGGATGATGTATGCCTATGCATCACAAGGTTTGGCCAAGAGCTCCAAGGTGCCGGCCGAGCGCAAGGCATGGACGGATTCACTGGTGAAGTATCAGACGTACGCCGAAGCGTTACCGGCTAAGGTAGAAGTGGTAGGCTTTCAGCGCACGGCAACAACAAGTCAGTTGACGTTGTCGGTGGAGCAGCAAGCAGCAACGGCTGGTTCGTATTCCGTCACCGCGGAGTTTCTCGACACCAAAGGCGCGCTGGTGGCGAGCGATACGCAAACGGTTGGGCCGCTCGCGAAAGGCACTACAAAAAATGTAGTGTTTAAGGTGACCGGATCGGGCATTGTGGGATATCGGTATCAGAAGCTAAAGTAGGCGAACAATCGCATGTTGCGTTTTGGTCGCGCTCCAGCTGTTTTGATTGTTGCATTATGCTGCGGTTTCGCCACGCGCGTCGAGGGGCAATTTGCCTCTGGCGCGCGTTTCGGCGTTATGGCGGTTGGCGTTGTAACGCGCGCCGATCCAGCATACCTCGGCGAGTCGCTTACGGAAGCGTATTTGACGCAGCCAAACATGATGACGGACGTGCGTCATGGTGCATTGCAATTTGTCGGCACGCTGAATTTCGAAGGCTTTACATTGCGGCGCGGCGAACTGAACGCAGGTATGTATGGAGAGGGGTACGTCGACCGTCGTCATCCGCACACATTCGTCCATGAGGCGGTGTTGTCGGCATCGTCGGCGTCGTGGCGCAGCGCACGATTTTCGCTTTCGGCGGGCAAAGGATTTACGCCGTACGGCACGGACGACCCGATGATGCGGCCGTTCGAGAAGTATCCGGTGAATCACCATCACGCGCAGATCATTGAGCGCGCGGTGGCCGTCGGCGCCGTGCAATGGGGCAGCGAGATGCGGGGCGTCTCGCTTGAGCACGGATTCTTCAACGGCGATGAACCAGTTGCGCCATTCAACGCGCCGCGCTGGTCGCGCTTTGGTGATTCACGCGCGACTCGACTCACCGTGCGCGCGTTGGATGGACTGGAGTGGCAAGGCAGCCGCGCGTTTGTGCGCTCACCCGGCATTGTGCAGGGTGGCGCGTTCGATCACGTGCAGACGAGTACATCGGTGCGCTTTGAGCGACCACGCATGCGGCGCGATCGTCGCTACGTCTTGCTCGAGTTCGCACGTACCGACGAATCGTTAGGGCAACGTCGTGTCTTTCGCTTTGAGAGCGCGCTGGCGGAGGGTTTGTTGGAGTGGCACGGCGCGTCTGTTGCGTTGCGTGGTGAACGCACTGAGCGGCCCGAGAATGAGCGACTGCTTGATCCCTTTCGCACGCAGGCTGGCCACATTGATTTTCAGATTCTTGGTGTGACGCGATGGACTATTGGTACGCTCGCGCTCACCGCGCCTGCGCTGACGTTTCGAAGCATACGCACCGCACACGTGGTACCGTTCGTTGAAATTGCACGAGCCCGTCCGGAAGCGCGTCGCTTGCCAACCGTGTTTGAACCGTCGCAGTTTTATGGGAGTCGTACGTTGTGGTCGCTGAGTGCTGGCATTCGCCTGCATGCAGGTACGATGCGGTCGCGCATGGGCCGCTACGGTGTCATGTCGGAGTCGCTGGCGGCGACGATGTCGCATGGGGCGTCGCACTAGCATTTTCTATGACGGCATTGCGGATACTGCGAATTTGCCGAGTCGTCGGAACACTCCAATCACGCACGTCACAGAAGCTATGAAATTCTCAATCGGCTGTCACCATGTTGCGATCCTGTTTGTCCTCGCCGCGTGTAGCTCGAAAGAGAGCGCGGCGCCAACCGCAGCGGCGCCGGCCGACACCAGCGCAAAACTGACGCCGATTCCAGCGGTACCGACCGCGTTGAATACGCTTGGACTTGGCGTGGTGAATGAGCGGTATACGGCTGAAGTGTGGGTGCGGGGCACCACGGCGTACACCAGCACCTGGGGCACTCGCGGCGGCGCGCGCGGCAACAGCGTGAAAATCTGGGATGTCTCCACCAATACTCCGACACTGGTGGACTCCGTGATTATCGCGAACGCCGGCACTACGGGTGACGTACAAGTCTCGGACGATGGTAAGCTGCTCGTTGTGGCCATTGAGTCAAATCCCAATGGTGGTCTCGC
>JANYFO010000448.1 GCA_025362635.1 Gemmatimonadaceae bacterium
TCCCGTCGGCAATTTCGCAGGCTCAGCGTTGGATCGATTCGAAACGCGGCGGCCTGCTCGGGTCGATCATCAAGACTGCGGCCGCGCCCGCTCCATCCGGCGCCGTCGTGCCAGCCCTGCCCGTCGATGCTGCCCCACCGAGCACAACGGGCGCGGAGACACGGCAAGGTGTCAAACCGATTGCTGGTGCGCCATCGGCGAGTGAAGCGATCAAACAGCGCATCACTGATGCCATGTCGGGCGCGAGCAAGTACGTGTTGTCGTTTGTGTCGAACACCATAACCGTTTTTACCGCGTTCGTCCTGATCGTCTTTCTCGCCATCTACATCGGCGCCGAACCAGATGTGTATCGCGGTTGGATGCTCTCGACCGTTCCTGCGAGCTCTCGTGCGCAAGTGCGCATTGTGCTAGCGGAGATGTCGACCGTCTTGCGGAAATGGTTGGTGACGCAGCTGATTGCAATGTTGGTGATTGGCGGAGGAGTCACCATCGTGCTGCTGTTGCTCGGTGTGAAAGCACCGTACGCACTGGGGTTCATTGCCGGCTTGCTCGAATTTATTCCGACCGTGGGACCTATTTTAAGTGCGATTCCGGCGGTCGCGATGGGCTTCGTGGATTCACCAGAAAAAGCGTTGACAGTCCTCGTTGCTTACTGGGGCATTCAGTTTGTCGAGAACAATTTGCTCATTCCATTTCTGATGCGTGGTGAGATGGACTTACCACCGGCCATTACGATTATCGCGCAGTCGGTGATGACGTTAGTGTTTGGATTTATCGGGTTGATGGTGGCCGTGCCGCTCACTGCAGCGGTATTAGTGCCGCTGCGCATGATCGCAGAGCGCGAGAACGAACGTGAACGCGATTTGCGAAAGCTTAGCAAATTGCAGGAGCAGAATATGTTGACCGACGACGTGAATCCCTTGGTGGTGGTATCGCAAGCGGATCACGGACCCAAGCGCTCACCAGCCCAGAAGGATGTGACGCCATGATCGTGAATGTTGGTGATGTGCAATTGGGCGTTGACGACGATGGGAGTGGACTGCCGGTGGTTTTTTTACACGGCTTCCCGCATGACCGGTCGCTCTGGGCGCAACAACGTCGCGCACTCTCCTCGCATGTTCGCTGCATCACTCCGGACTTGCGCGGCTTTGGTGAATCAACATTTGCGGGTCCGGTCTCGATGGACGTCTACGCCGATGATGTTGCCGCACTGCTTGACGTGTTGGATATCGACAAGGCCGTTGTCTGCGGATTGTCGATGGGCGGCTATGTGGCGATGGCGATGTGGCGCCGTCACGCGGCGCGTGTGCACGGTCTCGTGTTATGCGATACCAAGAGCAGCGCGGATACGGCGGAAGGTCGCGGGAAGCGCGATGAGCTGATCGCGCTGGCTTTGTCTGATGGTGCCACGGCGGTGGCGGAAAAACAGATCGGCGGTATGGTGGGTAAGTCCACGCGCGAGCGGCAACCCGACGTGGTGGAGTTTATGCGAGCGATGATGATGCGGCAGTCGGTGCCTGGCATCGTCGGGGCGCTCGAGGCGCTGCGCGAGCGTCCAAACTCACACGACACCATAGGTTCAATTACCGTTCCTACACTTGTGTTGGTGGGCGAAGAAGATGTGCTTACGCCGGTCGGCGATGCGCAGGCCATGTTCGCCGCGCTCTCGCCTCATGCCACACCAGTGTTCGAGATTGTGTCGGCGTCGGGTCACGCGACGTGCGTCGAACGACCGGCGGCGGTCACGCATGCCATCGCCGATTTTCTCGCAACCCTTGATGTTGAGCGTTCATGATGTCGCGCAGTAAACGTTTGACACACACTTTGATCTACTGCCGTCGATGACTGCTACTGTTTCCGAATCCGAAAAAACGACCGCGGCCCGGGTCGGCCAAGTGCTTTTTAAGAATCGCGGCTGGTTGCCTGTGCCGTTCTTGGCGGTGTCGCTCTTGGTGCCAGGCGTGCAATCGCTGCGCACTTGGGTGGTCGGATTGCTGCTCGTGCTCGTCGGCGAATCCGTGCGCACCGCCGGGGTTGCGGCCGCGGGTACCGTGACGCGTCGTCGGTCTCGCGACGTGCAACGCTTGGTGACCTATGGAGCGTTTGCGTGGTGTCGCAATCCGTTGTACGTCGGAAATTTTCTCGCGTGGATTGGTTTCACCGTGGTCTCCGGCGTGTTCTGGTTTGTTCCCGTGGCGATGGTGATTTTCGCCATTGAGTACACGCTCATTGTGCGCTACGAAGAAGGGGTGTTGGAATCTATTTTCGGCGCGGAATATCTCGCGTACAAGGCGCGTACGCCACGGTGGTTTGGTCGTCCACCAAAGCACTCCACGCCGGGGCAGCATGACTGGGCCGAAGCCGTGTGGAGTGAGCGCAGTACGTTCCTACAGTACATCGTGTTGATTGGTGCATTCATCGCCAAAGCGAAATACATGTACCAGTAGCGTCGCTCGCTTGCGGTGCGCTAGCGAGTTGGACGGCCCGGCGGTGTTGTGCCCGTAAACACATCTTTGTTCAGACCAATGAAGCTCTTGAGCTTCACCGGCACATCTTCTTCAGGGAAGATTGCAGTGACTGGGCACTCCGGTTCGCATGCACCGCAATCGATGCATTCGTCGGGGTGGATGAACAGCTGATCCGGGCCTTCGTAGATACAGTCAACAGGACATACGTCAACGCACGACTTGTCCTTGACGGAAATGCAGGCTTCGGTGATGACGTATGGCATAAAGAGATCTCGTGTCTGACGCGCCCTGAACGACTGGGGCTGGGTCGTGGCAAAGTACTTAAAGGACGGCGCGCGTTACAAGGTTTCCGGCAAACGGAAACGTCGACACAATCGTCAGGCGCGCCATGGAGGAAGATCGCCGCGCTTCAATTCGGGGTTTTCCCGATA
>JANYFO010000470.1 GCA_025362635.1 Gemmatimonadaceae bacterium
CATGCCAAGATTTGCTTCGTCTTCAGCAATAAGCACGCGAATTGGACGCATCGTATCACTCCCGCGCGATGGGGTAAGCGTCGCGGTCACGCGGACAACGCCTGCAGCGCGCGGAGCAGCGGCAAGGACATGCGAAACGTTGCTCCCGAGGCGAGTCGTTCGTTGCCAAGCAGCTCTAACTGCCCGCCATGATCGTTGACGATGCTATAGCAGATGGCGAGTCCAAGCCCCGTACCCTGCCCCGGCGCTTTCGTGGTGAAGAACGGTTCAAACACTTTGGCATGAAGCGATCTCGGAATGCCCGGCCCCTCATCCGACACTTCCAGCGCGGCAACACGCTGTCCGTCTTCATTAACTACTTGATGGGTGCGCACCGTCACCCGCATGCCCTCGGGTGTTGCGTCAAACGCATTCATCGTGAGCGCGATGAGCACCTGCACTAACTGATCGGCGTCGGCGTCAACAAGCAGCGGCAACGTTTCTTCCAACTCCGTCACCATCTTCACTCGCTTGTAACGCGGATGATGCTGCAGGAGAAACAACCCTTGTCGAACAATGCCGTTCAGATCCAACGGCTCTCGTTGCGCAGCTTTTGGACGCGCGAAATCGAGCAGTCCATTCACGATGCGTTTGCATCGTTGCACCTCAAGATCGATAATGCGAAGCAATTCGTGTTGCGACGTACCCGATGCAGATGGAGTTGGTGCGGCGACACTGGTGGCGTCTTCTTGAAGCGCCAGCGACTCAGCGCACGCCGCAATGGTCGCAAGCGGATTGTTAATTTCGTGCATCACACCCGCCGCAAGTTGACCGAGCGCCGCCAATTTTTCGGACTGCGCCGTGCGATCGATAGCCGCCTTCCAATCCGTAATATCCTCGCCGATCGTAATTACGTGCGTGACGTCACCATCACCCATGCGCATAGGAATCTTCGAGATGCGATAGGAGCGCAGATCACCAAACGCTTGACTGTCCATTTGAAATTGTTGTAAGCGACCCGACGCGAAGACTTCGTCAAACTCACGTTTCAGGAGCGCCGCGGGTTGGCGATGCAGCACGTCGAAAATTGTGCGCCCAATCGCGTCGGTGCGCGAGACCCCCTGCAATCCTGTTTCCCGTTTGTGATTCCAAGCGTGAATACGATAATCGCGATCGACTACGTACAAACCGACCGGCAGCGAATCGACGACGCATTCGATAAACGCGCGTTGTTCGACGATTTCGCGCATGCGCGCCGACAGTTGGCTTTCGAGTTCACGCGTACGTGCGTCACGAGTAACGGCCACAGCGAGCACATCAGCGACGGTGGCAAGCAACCCTCGCTCGTGTTCGGCGAGTGGCGCCGTGCGCTGAATGACGAGAGCGCCAAAACTGACGCCGCCCGACAAGAGCGGCAACTCTGTGCGCGTTGTGCGTATGATCCGTCTCGGCGGTCCTACCCCATCGTGCGTCCATGCTTGTCGAGACCCAGCCGCATCGCGTAATTCAATCGCGGTCTGATCCGCCACCAACATTGCGCGCAATCGATGTAAAACCGCGACGGCGCCGCTGTCGGTATCCGAGGCTCTGGCCAACAGCGCAGCCAATTCTGCGATGGCCTTTAGTGAGGCACCGAATGTCACAAGCGTAAACGCAGGCGTGTATTCACAGGTGGAAAGTAGGCGCAGCTGCGGCTTCGGGCAAGCTGACCGATGCCGCAGCTACGTTGGCGTAGTGTTGCTTCTGTTTGCCCTTTTTACGCGGCGGAGAGCGCCGTTGCAATAGCGGACAAAATTTCGGCATTTTCACGACGCTGGCCTGGCGTTTCCTCAACGTGCATCCATCGCACGATGCCCTGCGTGTCGAGAAGGAAGTAGGCACGATTTGCAAAGAACGCATCTTCGCGCAGCACGCCGAACGCGCGTGAGGCTTCGCGTTTGAAATCCGACAACATTTCCACCTTTAGACTGTATTTGTGCTTGAACTCTTTTAAGGTCGGAACCGAGTCCACACTGATTGGCACAACATCGACCCCCTGACCCGTAAACGCGTCGAACTCTTCGCTGAAGGCGCACACTTCGCTGGTGCACACGCTCGTAAACGCCATCGGGAAAAAGGCAATGAGCACATTCGACTTTCCTTCGAATGCGGAAAGAGTGACGGTTCCGCCGGCCGTTGATGCGAGGGAAAAGTCGGGCGCGTGATCGCCAATTTGCGGCGTGCGAGTTGCAGTACTAGTCATCAGCTGTGGTGTAATTGGTGGGCGAAAGGGATGGCAAAACGATCGGGCGTGGCAGCGACCGTCACAGTTTGGCGGTATAGGAGCTCGAGCGTGTGCTCTTCATCACGGCGGCGCCCGTTACGAAATTAGCATGATCGAACGCACGAAGAAAACCAAGATACTGTTGATCGTCTCCAACACCTTCCGTTCATGTCTTCAGGTATTCGTCGCGTGACCGCATCGCAACTTGTAGTGGTTGACACCGATCGCGCGCTCCGCGTCCTACTCGTCGATAACGACGCAGGAGAGGCGCAGCATTCCGAGGCGGATCTACGCGCCCGATTCGGTGATCGATTGGCTGTCGTGCATGTGGCTTCCTTGGCACAGGCAATCCGTAGTTTGATGGAAATGCCGTTTGACGCGGTCGTGCTTGAGCTAGCCGTCGGTGACGCAAGCGGCATGGCGACGCTGGCCGGCGTGCGAGGCGCGGCGCCAACCGTACCTGTGGTCATCTTTGCCCGTTTCCTGGACGAGGCTCTGGCACTACGCGCACTGCGCGCTGGTGCGCAGGAATGCCTGGCGAAGGAGAATACGCCACCCGACGCGTTAGCGCGCACGTTGAGCTATGCAATTGAACGTCAGCGTCGCTTAACCACACTCGAGGCCGCGCACAACGATGCGGCGCACCGCGCCACGCACGATCCGTTAACGGGTTTAGCAAACCGCGAATTATTTCTTGCGCAATTAGAGCGCGCGCTTGCGTTCGGTGCTCGCTACGCGCGCAAGACCGGCCTGCTCTTTGTCGATTTGGACGGGTTTAAGGAAATCAACGACACATTAGGGCACGCGAAAGGCGACGTTCTTTTACGCGGTGTGTCACGGCGGTTGTTGCAGTGCGTTCGGCGGTCAGACGCGGTCGGACGCCTAGGTGGTGACGAATTTGTGCTGCTGCTGCCCGACGTGACCAGTCGTCGCGATGTCGCGTATGTCCGCGATACGATTCTTGATTGCCTGCAAGCGCCGCTTGATTTGGGCGACGGTCAAGCATTGGTTGTGCGCGCCAGCATTGGCGAGGCCATGTCGCCTATTGATGGGATGAATGCAGAAGAACTGCTCGCGGCTGCTGATGCCGCGATGTATCGCGACAAATTTGACCGTCGAGGCGCATTCACGTCCGCGCCCATGTTGGGACTACCGACCGTTGCTCAATTGGCAGAGTCGTTCGCGCCGAGTGCTGAACAGTCGGTGCCGCAACGGCGGGAGTCTCGTCTTCGGCTCGCACTTACCAACGGCGAGTTTGAAGTACACTACCAGCCCATTTTGCACGTTATTTCGGAGCAGCTGATTGCGGCGGAAGCCTTGCTGCGCTGGCGTGATCCGGACCACGGCCTCATGACGCCCAAGTCATTTCTGTCGCTTGCCGAAGATACGGGGCTGATTGTTCCGATTGGGGAGCTGGTACTGCACGCTGCATGCACTGCGGTTGTGGGTTGGCGTACAAATGCCGGCGCACAGGACATACGAGTGTCGGTAAATCTCTCGGGTGTGCAGTTGCGTGAAAAAGGTTTTGATCGACGCGTGGCGGCGATTCTTAAAGACACGGGCTGTCCGGGCGACGCCTTGGTGCTGGAGCTGAGCGAAAGTAGTGCGCTGCAGGATGGCGATGGTACGGTTGAGACGTTGCGTGACCTCAAGGCCCTCGGCTTGCGCATCGTCGTTGATGACTTCGGCGTCGGCCGTACCTCAATGACGTTTTTGCGTACAGCGCCAGTGGACGGCATCAAGATTGATCGGCGCTTTATATCGCAGATGCTGGTCGACCAGCGTGATTTGGCCATTGTGGCGTCGCTTTCGTGGTTGGCACAAGGGCTCGGTATCTCGCTAATCGCGGAGGGTGTCGAGAGCGCGGAGCAATCGCAACGTTTGGTTCGCCTTCAATGTTTTGAGCAGCAGGGGTTCTATTTCAGTGACGCGCTGCCTGAGAGCGAGTTGACGGCCTTGCTGAACGCCACGCGCCTCTCCGATCTGGACGCGCGCTCGTGGCGGTCGGCGCGTGCGCTTGGCGCTGTCGGCGGATAACGAAGCATCGCATGCCGCATAGCGAGCACCTCGCCGGCAAAAACAAAAAGGCCGATGCATTTCTGCATCGGCCTTTCGTATTCGTGGAGTGGAGCGTGTCGGGATCGAACCGACGACCCCCGCCTTGCAAAGGCGGTGCTCTCCCAGCTGAGCTAACGCCCCAAATGCTGCGCGCGGCCGTTTCCAAACATCGGCAACGCAGCAGCAATATGTAAATCTAATACCGGAAGTGCTACTCGTGCGCCGGTAGTGGTTCCATCGTACGCGGATCGACCGGCACCTGCACTTCATCTCTCGCCGGCGTGGTCATCATGAACACCCGCATCACAGGAAATGCATTCATGAACCCGGTGTACGACAAGGCCCACAGTCCGAGCATGCCAATCGTCGTGCCGATCTCCCAGAAGCCAAACGGTAATGTTTTCGCGTCACCGTAAATGGAGGGGTAGATCTCGATGTAGCGATGCAAATACAAGCCGATAATGCTGCACACGGCGAAGAGAACAAACGTCGGCAGGTACATCTTCGCGGCCTTGGAAATTAGACCAAAGAACGGTAGCACGAAGATGAAAATCGGCACTAACACTGTCACGGTCTTCCAGACGCCGGTAAGCCGCAAGCGATAGAAAAACGTCTCCTCCGGCAAGTTGGCGTACCAGATCACCAAGTACTGACTGAAGCTGATGTAGCCAAAGAACGCGGTGAACGCGAAACATAGCTTGCCCAAGTCCCAGAGCTGATCCATTGACACAACGTCGGTCGACGCGAGGTGATTGCGCCACCACATCGTGAGCAGGGACAGCACCATCAGCATGTTGACCCATGCGCCCATGAACACAATCCAGGCATACATGGTCTGCTGAAAATGCAGGCTAATCGTCATGGAGTAGTCCCATGCCATGACGCACCACCCGAAGACGAAGACCATGCAGACTGCGACGGCAAGCTTGCCCTGCGTTGAATGCTGCGAGTGCAACTCGCGACGTTCGTCACCAAACCCCGCGCGCATTTTCGCGCGAAGTCCCGCAGCCCATTTCGCACCGTACTCCGGCAACACCGCCACGTCGAGGCGCACGGAGTTGTAGACGAACAGGAGTTGGAGCACCGTCATCGTACCGAACAGCACAATGCCACGTAGGACAAAAAATCCCGGCGACAGATATAAGGCCTTTTCGGGCGATTCGATGACCTCGCGGCCGGCCCACGTGAAAATGTGTTCGCGTCCCGGGAACAGGATGAGGAGCAACAGAATGAACGCCACGGGCATGAACGCGACGTAGCCTTCCGCGAACCGAATGATCGGACGTGACCAACGCGCCGTCACAAGGCGATGCACGGCCGAAAAGGCGACACCTGCAGAAGAAATCGTGGTGAAGAACAACCAGTTGAAATGCAACGCATGCCACGCGCGCTCTTGCCCGGTGAAGGCCCCGACCAAAAACGTCGCAATGCCAACGATCGCGAACACGGCACTCACGAGCGTTACCGTTCGAGGGATCGGCTTCCCGATCAGACGACGCGCAAACTCCTCGCGCGTCGGATAGTGATGCTGAGCGCCGCTCACTGCTCCTTCTCCTTGCCACCGCCCATCGTGGCGGAGTTCACGCCGGATGAACCGGGCGTGAGGGTAATGGTGGGGTGCAAATATGGCACGGGCTTGGTTGGTGCGGTTTGTGATGGTCCCGGGACGTATGTGCCGTTTTGTCCAGGATATCCAGCGGGCGACGTATCCGCCTTAAAGGTCGTTTTGCCTTGCAACGTCCGTACGTAGTTCACAACGTCCCATCGATCCGCCTCTTCGATGCGATCATAACTGGGCATCACACCGCGCCCATTGCGAATCATGCCGTAGATGTAGCCGTCAGTGAACCCGGCCGCTCGTTCGTTCATGAGAGAAATACCGGCCATGCCGTATTTCGTAGCAAGTCCGTTGCCCATGCCGTTCACGCCATGGCACACGGAGCAGTTGATCTGAAAATTCTTCCGACCGTTTTCGAGCGATCGTTCGTCGACAGCGGTTGGATTTGGTACGATCGAGAACGAATCGATCACACCCGGCAGCGGCGCATAGGAAATGGCGTAGGCCGCACTTGAGGTGCCTTGCATCGGCACGCTGAACTTTGGCTGACCACGCGGAGGAGTTGTCGTATCGTTGTCGTTTTGCGACATCGGCTCCCACGGATCGATTTTTGGTTGACGCTTAAAATCGGTAAACCACGTGCACGCTCCAAAGGCAATCGGCAACACCAATACGGCCGACACACGGGCAGCGCGCGCGGCCAACGACCCTAGAGATAGCGAACGATTAGGCTTCACGTCGCACCTCGACCGCGCCGTGCTCGCGCAACAACGCTTCGGCTTGCGTCGCCTTTGATGCATCGCAGGCCACGAAAATTCCAAAATCGCCAGCAGAGAATCGCACGTCGTACCCTGACGTTGTGGTGAGACGCGGGATGCGTGAATGGATAAACATGCCGGCCACCGTGGCTAGCGCGCCGACGAGCACCATCACTTCAAACCCGATGATGGTATACGGAATCCACGAAGCAATTGCTTTCCCACCGGTGACGAGCGGCCAGTACTCGGACGACCAGATCGCAATCCAGTAGCCAAACGTCACGCCCAACAAACCACCGATGAGTGTATATCGTCGAACGACACTGTTCGGCCCATCAATCGCGTGCTCAAGCTCATGCCGAATCGTCGGCGAATACACCGTGACATCGCCTAACCGCTTCGCTTTCAGATCTTCGATCGCCGCAACCGTGGTGTCGAGATGATGAAATGCACCGAGGACACCTTGCATTAGTGATGCCCCCCACTGCTCGGACGTTTTAATCGCGGAGCGATAATTTCTTTCAGCTCAGCGATGGCCATAACAGGCATCTGCTTTACGAAGAGTAAGAACCACATGAAGAACCATCCGAACGAGCCGAGGAGAAACGACATGTCGATCCAACTCGGCATGTAGCTGCCCCACTGCCACGGTTCAAATTCATGCGACAACGATGGCACGACGATCACAAAACGTTCAAACCACATGCCCAAGTTGATGAAAAGGCTGAGCACGAACAACCACGTGGGATTGCGACGCAACTTCTGCGACCAGAGGGACATTGGCAGTGCCATGTTGCACAACAACATGATCCATGCCGCCCACCACCACTGACCAAACACGCGGTTATAAAAGAATTCT
>JANYFO010000483.1 GCA_025362635.1 Gemmatimonadaceae bacterium
CGATCATCTCTGGAGTTTGATGAAGTCCGGTGTAGATCACTTCCATTCCGGCATCGCGGAGCGCAGCCGCGACAACTTTTGCGCCGCGGTCATGTCCGTCTAGGCCTGGTTTGGCCACCAAAACGCGAATCGGTCGGGTCATCGAGTAGGGATCGGTTAGGCCCTCGATCATCGAGGGGAATACGGGAACGTAGTCATCGCGCTTTGGCGCAAGCAACGGCGCTTGCCAAGCGAATGGCGCATGAACGGCGTTATCCGTCCTTACGGGCGACCAACAGCATTTCGCTCGAACGTCGCGTAAGCGGGCGATCCTCCCACGCGTCGAACGCTTGCTCAACAACAAGTCCAACTTCTTGCATACGCGCGGCGAGTTCGGATGCCGTGTACAACCGAATGCGATGCGCACGCTCGCCATCACCCGCGGGGCCACGCCAGGTTGATGTGATTTCGAGAAACCCGGATAATGGATCGAAGCGACGTTCTTGTCCGAAGACCGTTCCGTCCGCGGTGCTCCACCAATCGCGCGCGAGAAAGCGTGTCATCACGCCGTCCCGACTTCCCCCATGCCACACCAACACACCGCCGGGTTTCAGCACGCGCGCAAATTCGGCGAGCACACGCAAATCATCACGCGGCGAGTCGAAAAAACCGAACGACGTAAAGAGATTGACGACCGCATCAAATCGCGACGTCCAGCGCGCAGGTAATTTGCGCATATCGCCGCGCGTATACCGCAGCCGAGCGCCTGTTCCTCGTTCGCGCGCGATGGCAAGCAAGTCCTGCGAATAATCGAGTCCATCGACATCAAAGCCCGCCTCGGCCAGCAGATGCGCATGCCGTCCCTGACCACACGGACAATCGAGGACGCGCGCACCGGACGGCAGCTCGAGGAGCTCCATCAAGCGCGCGACTTCGCGACGATCTCGCGTGAGGTTGAACAACGGTTCGTACTCATGCAGGTAATGCGCGTCAAATTGCGTTGCCCACCACGGCTCCGAACTCAGAAGAACACCGGTTCGCGGTATGCGCCGAACACATCTTCAAGCGCCGCACGAATTTCGAAGAGGGTGCAATATGCGCGTGCGCAATCGAGAATGAATGGGACGACGTTTGCATCGGTACGCGCGGCCGCCCGTAGTGCATCGAGGCGTTGTGCGACGAGTGGATTGTCGCGCGACGCACGCATCGTGGCTAAACGAGCGCGTTGCTCGCGGTCTGCTTCTTCGCCGATACGCAACGTCTCAATCGAGAGCCCCTGATCGTCCGTCACAAATTCGTTGACGCCAACCACCAATTTGCGATGCTGTTCGATCTCCCACTGCTGCCGTGCCGCGCTTTCGGCGATGCGCTTTTGAAACCATCCCTCTTCGAGTCCTTTGACAACACCGCCAAAGCCATCGATTTGTTCGAACAAGGCCTCGGCTTCGCGTTCCAATTGATCAGTCAGCGCCTCGACGTAATACGAACCCCCGAGCGGATCTGTGACGTTGGGCACGCCGGATTCGTACGCCAGAATCTGTTGTGTGCGCAGCGCCACCTCGACGGCGGATTCAGTTGGCAGCGAAAGCGTTTCGTCGAGCGAATTGGTATGCAGCGATTGCGTACCGCCGAGCACCGCCGCGAGCGCTTGATAGGCGACTCGGACCACATTGTTGGTGGGTTGCTGCGCGGTGAGCGTGACGCCCGCGGTTTGCGAATGAAATCGCATCATCCACGAACGCGGATTCTTTGCGCCGTACCGCTCTTTCATGTGCCGCGCCCAAATACGGCGGGCGGCGCGTAGTTTCGCGATCTCTTCGAAGAAATCGTTGTGAATATCCCAAAAAAACGAGAGACGCGGCGCAAAATCGTCAATGTCCAATCCACGGGCGATGCCGCGTTCGACGTATGTAAAACCGTCCGCGAGCGTGAACGCGAGCTCTTGCGCTGCCGTCGATCCTGCTTCGCGGATGTGATACCCAGAAATGGAAATGGTATTCCAGTTTGGTGCGTGCTCGGCGCACCACGCGAAGCCATCAACAATGAGACGCAACGCGGGCTCGATGGGAAAACACCACGCGTGTTGCGCCATGTATTCCTTGAGAATGTCGTTCTGCAC
>JANYFO010000030.1 GCA_025362635.1 Gemmatimonadaceae bacterium
GCGTGCCCGCGAGATCGCGATGGTAGGCGGGCCACTCGCCGTCAGCGGTCGTGGTTTGCGCGCGCGCGGCCGATAGTGCCGTGATGAAGAGCACAGCGCCAAACGATGTAGTGCGAAACAATACAGACGTCATGCAGTCTCCGAGCAGAGCAGGGCGAGTTTTCGCACGGTGGTTACGTTGCGCATCGTTGTGGAGACCCCTAACGCCTTCTCCAGCCGAGCGCCGGTAATCGTGCTGTCGCTTATGCGCGAGTGAGTCCACCAGTAGAAGTCGCGATCGCGAAAGGCAAATTCGTTCGTGGTGCCAGCGAGCGCCAGCACCCGTTGTTGCGCTGCCTCTACCAAGGGCAATTTCAAAAAGCCCACCGTTAGTGCGGATGCGCCAGCCACTGGATCCGCACCGCCAAACACTCGAAACGCGGCGGTCGTGATCACGTCGGCACTCGTGCGGATGAATACATCGACGGTATAGCCAAGGTGTTTGACGAGATGTGCTTCAATCTTTATTTCGAGTGCGGTGGCATCTTCGACGCTACTTGAGAATCGCACATTACCGCTGGCAATAAATGTCTCGACGTTGGTGAAACCGAGGGTGGTAAACTGTTCGCGCAGCTCGGCCATTTTCACGTTATGCCCGCCCACATTAATTGCGCGAAGAAACGCGACGTAGTGTGTCGCATCAGGACGTCGGCGCGGCATCACGATTCGAGGCATCAGCGAAGAAGCACTGGGCGCAACGTCAATGCCAACGCACGCCTTGCATCGCACGACGAACGGCACCGCCGAGCGCACCACGCAGTTGTGCCGCGATCAGAAAGACAACGGCGCTTAGGACCAGCGCGAACTTGATGGTTGCAACGATGCCGACAAGTCGCGTCATGCCGCTACTTGCGCCACTGTCGAGCATGCGAAGCAGCGCCACATTCTCGATTGCATCTAACGGAATGCAGGCAAAGACCGCATTCGACAGTTGTCGGCCGACGCGATCAAACCAACTGGCGTTGCGGCGCGTCAGTATGCGACAGCCGAGTCCTAAGCTGACGGGATACGCCAATAAGAACGCAAAGTCGAGTCGCAAACTTTCGCGCGCCGATGCGAGTACACCGTTCGCCGTCCAAGCGTGCAGCATGAACGCCGCACGCTCTCGCGTGAAAGCAAGCTCGAAGCCGACAATACCAGCGGGAGTAATGGGCGATTTCAAAAACCCATCGATATGCTGGAGCTTCACCATCAGAATCAATGATGCGATCGATGCAACGAGCCACAACAGTACGAGCGGTGGTCGTACGGGCGCGCTCGAGCCGCTCAACCGCCGAGCAAACTTACCGCCGTTTCGACGACATGCTCCGCCGTAATGCCGTACTCCTTATATAACGTTTGATACGGCGCACTTGCGCCAAACTTCTCAATGCCGACAACGGCACCACGATCACCGACCCAGCGATACCACGACATCGGATGTGCCGCTTCAACGGCAACCTTCGCGACACCCGCAGGCAACAAGAAGTCGCGATACTCGGCACTTTGCGCAGCGAAGAGTTCGAGCGACGGACAGCTGACGACACGTGCCGAGATACCGCGCACCGCGAGATGGCCGCGAGCCGCGAGTGCGATCTCCACTTCAGAGCCCGACGCCATCAACACCACATCCGGCGCGCCGCTGGTACCATCCGCAAGCATATATGCGCCGCGTGCGACGCCAACTTTCACGCGTGCCGTCTCATTAAAATACGACAGCTTTTGACGCGTCAGTACGAGCGCAACCGGACCGGTCGTGTGATGCAGCGCGACCCGCCACGCCTCCGCTACTTCATCGGCATCGGCCGGCCGCAACACGATGAGATTGGGAATGCATCGCAACGCCGTAAGCTGTTCCACCGGTTGATGCGTTGGCCCGTCTTCACCCAACCCGATCGAATCGTGTGTGAACACATAAATGACATGCGCTCCCATCAATGCAGCGAGACGAATTGCCGGTCGCATATAATCCGCGAACACGAGGAATGTGCCACCGTACGGCACAATCCCACCGTGCAGCGCCATGCCGTTCATAATGGCGCCCATGCCGTGCTCACGAATACCAAAACGGAAATCACGACCACCGGGTGACACTGCCGTGAACATCTCGGCGCCCTTCACGTTGGTCAAATTAGACGGTGTAAGGTCTGCCGAGCCGCCAACTAATTCGGGCATAAACGGTGCGATGGCATTGAGCACGACTCCCGAGGCTGCGCGCGTGGCAACGTTGCCACTCTTCGCATCAAACGACGGAAACGCTGTACTCACGCCGTCACGTAATTCACCGCGCAAACGACGTTGCATTTCTGCGGCGAGGTCAGGATGCGCAGCTGTGTACGCGACCCATCGGGCATTCCAATCGACATGCGCTGTTGCACGCTCCGCCACACCCTCGCGCCAATGCGCGAGCGCTTCGGGTGGAACATGAAACGTATCCGGATAATCCCAGCCATATACCGCTTTGGTGAGCGCGACTTCCTCGACGCCGAGTGGCTCGCCGTGTGCCTTGGAGGTGTCTTGCTTGTGCGGTGAACCAAATCCAATGTGCGTGCGCGTGACGATCAGCGTGGGACGCGTCGCGTCAGCCTTTGCTGCGGCGATCGCGACATCAATCGCGTCGAGATCATTCACATCGGCGATGTGTAACACCTGCCAACCGTATGCACCAAAGCGCGCAGCCGCATCATCGCTACAACTGAGGTTCGTGCTGCCGTCAATCGTGATGTGATTGTCGTCGAAAAAGCCAATCAACTTGCCTAACTTGTGATGTCCAGCATAGCTCGCGGCTTCGTGCGAGATGCCTTCCATCAAATCGCCGTCGCCCGCGATGAAATACGTATAGTGATCAACGATGTGATGTTCGTCGCGATTGAATTCGGCGGACAGATGTGCTTCGGCGACCGCAAAACCGACCGCGTTAGCAACGCCCTGTCCCAACGGACCCGTCGTGGTTTCGACACCTGGGGTGTGATGCACCTCGGGATGCCCGGGCGTCATGCTTTTCCATTGACGAAAAAGCTTGAGCTGCTCGAGCGGCAATGCATACCCCGACATGAACAATGATCCGTACAACACCATTGACGCATGTCCCACGGACAGCACAAAACGATCACGATCTGCCCACTGCGGATTGGCGGGATCGTGGCGCAAATGCCGCGTGTAGAGCGAGTACGCGAGCGGCGCGAGCGCCATCGGCGTGCCTGGATGCCCGGACTCGGCTTTTTGTACCGCGTCCATAGCGAGCGTGCGCACTGTGTTGATGGCAAGCTGCGCGAGATCAGGTGTTGTCGAAACAGAAGGTGCAGCGGACACGAAAGCTCCGGGGACGTCGGTCATGAGGGCAGGCGCGCCCGAACCGACGGGGTGCCAAAGCCGAGGGAAAGTTAGCCTGCGTTCGCCGCGTTGAGGTACAACGTTTTGGTGAGCACAAGGTGATGCGCGAAATGCCCAGCAATAATCCACGTCAGCGCCAGCGCAGACAACGGATTGTTGTTCGACGTGCCGATTTGTGCCAGACCGGCTTCATCGAGTGAGCGGACAAGCGCAATGGTCGACGCGCGCACGGCCTCGAGTTCGCCAACGATATCCCACAACGCACGCCGATCAGCACGACTTTCCGGTACCCAATCGTTTTGCTCAAAACCTGGCAGCGGTGTTTTGTCAGCTCGCGCGAAACGTAAAAGACGATAAGAAAACACACGCTCCGTATCCGCCACATGCAGCAGCGACTCTGCCAACGTCCACTTCCCGGGCGCATAAGCAAATGTCGCGAGGTTCATGTCAACACCGGATAAAAGTTCTCGTAACTGGTTCGGCTGTTCCTCAAGTACCGCGAGCAAATTGCCATCGCCGCGCGTCGCCAATAATTGTTCGGTGATGTTGATGTATGGCGAATGCTCTGAGGCATCGGGTTTCGCGAAGTGCATTGCGGGATACGGGAAAGGTGTGAGAACTAAGAAGGTGCGACAACGCTCAATTGTGTAACGACACTCGCGAGTGCGGCTACGTCTGGCACGCTGCCTTGGGCGAAGCGTGCCGAACCACCGCCACGACCACCAACTGCCGACAACACAGTGCGCAGTGTTTTACCAGCATCGATGCCAACGCGCTCGGCCGCCGCAAACATCACGCCGAGCGGTGATGTACTGGTGACGAGCACCACGCATGGGCCGAGAATGGTGAGGGCTTGTGCCAACGGTTCTTGCTCACGGACAGCGCCGTCGGTAAGTGCCAGATGAAAGCGCCGCATGCCATCGGTATCGGGCGTTGTGCTGTCCCATCGTGCGCGTGCATCGAGCAGCGCGAGATCGGTAACGAGACGCTTACGCTCGCGCTCTAGCTCTACCACACGCGCGTGCAATTGCTCGGCCAACATGGGTACGTCGCCGACTGCTGCAGTAAACAAGCGCGCTGTGTTGCTGAGCAATGTCGCATCGTGTCGCGCGCGCGAAACGGCACGATTACCGCAAAGAAATTCGATGCGGGTGTGTTGTTTTACCCGTTCTGCCGCACGCAATTGAATACTGCCAATCTCACCAGTGCGGCGAACGTGCGTACCTCCGCATGCACTGCGATCGAGCTCGGCGATCGAGACCACGCGTAACATGCCACTGCGGTCACTCGCCTTGCGCAGCCCCGTCGCTAGCGCGGCGTCTTCAAACGCAACGGTGATTTCGTGATTTGCGGTGACCAGTGCGTTAGCACGCCATTCTGCGTCGCGCAACGTGTCCGCTGACACACTAGAAGCGGCAATGTCGAGCGTTGATGTCTCATCACCGAAATGCACGCTGACCGTCGGCCATCCGTACACATCGGCGAACATGGCGGACAACAGATGTTGTCCGGTGTGTTGTTGCATAAAATCGAAACGTCGGGTCCATTGCACGAGTCCGGTCAGCGATTGCCCCACTACAAGTGCACTTGGCTCGGCCAGTACGTGCGCAATCCGCTCCTCTTCGTCGAGTACATCGACGATGATGGCATCGCCGAGTGTGCCGAGGTCGTGCGGCTGCCCGCCGGAGGTGGGATAGAACGCGGTGCGGTCGAGGTAGACGCGGCGTGCATCATCGGAGACGGCCAGAACAGTTGCCGTGAAGTCGCGAAGGTAAGCGTCGGTGTAGTAGAGTCGGTCGGTCATTGTGCGCGTCTCAAGTCTGTCCCGTTAAACCATTTCAGCTGTTTTTGGTCTTCCAGCCAACAGTTTCGCTGGAGTGAGCTGCGTCAAGTCCACCATGACGCTTCCGCTCGGAGTGTAGGATCAGAGCGAATGATGGCTTGCGGGGTGGTTCGGATTCCGATATTTAATCGTCCACAGCGATCTCCGTGCGACTGCCGGAGATGCTTCTGACTGAAATAAGACGCCTCGCAAACGAGCGTGATGTACCGTATCAGCGTTTGCCGAAACTTTATCTTGACGATCGCTTCACAGCGGCGCTTTCACGACGCCACGCGCGAACGGACGCATAACGGACCTCGTAACATTGTCATGAAACCCAACACGCTACGCACGATTGCCGTTGCCGCGCTTTTGGCACTAACTGTGGGGTGCAGCAGCTTTTTTAAAATGTCGCCAGAGGGCGCGACTGTGCTACCGCCGCCGAAGGTCGTGCCGCCAACGATTGAGAAAGAGTCGAAGAAGGTGCCCGCTCCAGCTCCGTCCATGCCGAAGGTGACGGTGCCGAAGGTGACGACGCCGAAAGCGAACGTGAAGAAGTTGGAGGCGAAACGAGTTGACGAACCGAAGCCTGTGCTCGCAGCGCCGTCGACGGCGCCAATCGTTGTCAGTCTCCCGGAGCCCGAACCTGCGCCGGTAGCGTCCGATTCAAGCGGCGTGGCTCGGCTGGCAACGCTTGCCGCGGTGTGGCAGGCTGTTGCGCTATTTCATCCCGCCGTGATCTACCGCAGTGCGGCGTGGGACTCGGCGCTTGTGCGCGCGATTCCGATCATTCGTTCGGCACGTGATGTGGATCGATTGGAAATAGCGTACATATCGCTGTTGTCCGTGCTTGGCGATTCAGCAACACGAGTTGAGCGCGACACTCTTTCGCGCACACTCCGCGCTGGTTCGGTGCGTGCAACGCGCACCGTCGACAGCGTGCTGGTGTTGCAACTGCCGGCGGATGCGACGTTCGATGCGGATGATGCCGCAACAATTTCCGCCGCGCTCGCACAACTACCGACGCGTGTCGTCGTTGACCTGCGCATGACGGAGCGCGCACGTGATAGCGATGCTGATCGCGTAAATGCGTTTGTCGAACAAACCGGGTTGGCGCGCGCGTTAACGCCGGTGTCGTTGCCTGCACCAGCGGAACGTGTGCGACGCGTTGGCGGCGTGCTGCAAGATTCGGTTGATGACACACGTGTACGATTTGGTGGCGCGTGGATACGACGCGACGTGCCGTTGGTGCGCGCTGCCGCAACAGCTCCGCATCGGGTGCTGGTCTTGGCCAATCGTGAATCGGTCATACCGCGTGGCCTCGCGGCATTGCTGTCTGCGGGTCGCGCAACGCTCGTTGGCGACGGCGCGCTCGATGACGAATCACTCGTATCGAGTGTACGCATTACGGTGGCGCCAGGGCTCTCCGTGCGTGTGCGCACGGGCGAACTTGTGCATCCGGACGGTACGTTTGGTTTGCTTGTAGACACGGTAATGCCGCGCAGCAAAATGTTGAGTGACAGTACAGCGCTGCGAGCGGCGCTGACGATTGTGCGCGCCGTACGGATGCCCCGCGCGTTGCATCTACCAGGTGTCGCGTTCACACCGGCGCTGCTCCCCGCGGCCTTTGATACCGCGAGTTATCCATTGATGGGTGCGCGCGTGCTCGCAGGATTTCGATTATGGAGTGCGATGCGTAGCCGACACGCGCATCGCGATCAGTACGATGACGATGCTGACGCCGTGTTTGTCCGCATATTACCTCGACTCGAAGCTGCGCGTGATGCTCTCCAGTACGTTGCCGCCATCAGTGATCTTGCGGCCACGTTTGACGATGCGCAGAGCACGGTCTCAGGGCCATGGCGCGAGACGCTGTTAGGCACAAGTAGTGCACCGTTTCGCGCACGCGTTGCCGAAGGACGCGCAATTCTTACGGATGTGGTGCGCGATTCATCGACGCTCGCGCTTGGACTGACGGTAGGCACGGAGATTGTGGCAGCCGATGGATTTCCGTTCGCGGCGTGGTTGAGCGAGCACCGTCGCGTTGCGTCCGCGTCAAACGATTGGACACGGACGCGCGATCTCATGCGCGTGCTGCCACGTGGTCCAGAAGGAAGCGCCTTGTTCAAGGTACGGGATGTCGCCGGCAAGGAGCGCACGGTCTACATACCGCGACGGGCAACCTACGCCGCCCTAGTGCCGCGCGAAGAGCGCGCAGATGCAATCGCGGCGCGACGTCTTACGACAAGCATCTTGTACCTCGACTTAGAGCGACTGAACGCACGCGCAATCGATTCGGCATTCGCCGCCGCCGCCGGATCACGAGCCGTCGTGCTCGACCTGCGCGGAACACTACGTGCTGATGCGGCGACCATCTTACGGCACGTCGCACAACAACCACGTTTCATCGCATACCGCGCACTGAGTCGCGTAGCATCCGCGCCCTGTCTCGCACCAACGCTGCGTGAGGCCGCGACACTCTGTAGCGAAGAACGCACGGAGCGCATGGTGTGGTTTGCGGTAGACACGAGTGGACGTTTTCGCGGTCGCGTGTATGCGCTCATCGATGAGCGGACGCAAGGCGCGGCCGAGCGCGCGGCGCTCGCGCTTGAGAGCGGCGCCAATGCGGTGTTTATCGGAAGCCCGAGTGCTGGCGCTGCGGCGATCGCCGTGTCGCTAGAGCTACCGGGCTGGCTCACGGTCGGTGTTCCCGCCGTCGAAATACGCCGGGCCGACGGCGGACTTGTGCATCGCGTCGGCATCACGCCGACCGTTGACGTGCGGCTCACCGTACGCGGCATACGTGGCGGACAAGATGACGTGCTTGAGCGCGCGCAGCAATTCGTCGTTCAGCAACTTGAGCCGACGCCCGTACGTCGTCGTCGATAGAGTCGAGGCGTGCGTTTTACAACGGCACTGCCAATCGACGACGTTCTCGGCGCGCTCACGCGCGCCTTGGCATCACACACGGCGGTGGTACTTGAAGCACCACCAGGTGCCGGGAAGACCACACGCGTTCCGTTAGCCTTACTCGACCAACCGTGGTTGCAGCAGCGGCGCATCCTAATGCTCGAACCCCGTCGCTTGGCAGCGCGTTCGGCCGCGCAGTTTATGGCGGCGACAATGAAGGACGCGGTTGGCGACACCGTCGGCTATCGCGTGCGCGGTGAAACACGTGTGTCGTCGCGCACCCGCATTGAGGTAGTCACGGAAGGCGTGCTCACGCGCATGCTTTCGACCGACCAGGCGCTAAACGACTATGGCGCGGTGCTCTTCGACGAATTTCACGAACGTTCGCTGCAAGCGGACCTGGGGCTCGCGCTGGTACTCGAAACGCAACAGCATTTGCGCGAGGATTTGCGCATTCTTGTTATGTCGGCGACCCTCGATGGCATTGCAGTCGCACAGCTATTGGGTTCGCCCGCCACGCCTGCCGTCGTCATTCGCAGCGAAGGCATCGCACATCCAGTCGTGACATTGTACAGGCCACCGCGCAGCGGTGATCGGATCGAGGCCACGGTAGCGCGTGTCGTGCGTGAAGCCATCGTCGCCTGCGAGGGCGATGTATTGGTGTTTCTGCCGGGCGCTGGTGAACAGCGTCGCGTGGCTGCACGACTTGCTGGTGATATGCTGCTCCACGATGCGTGCGCCACCGTGCATCAATTGCATGGCGCCATGCCACTCACCGCGCAGGACGCGGCAATCGCACCCGCGCCCGTCGGCACACGAAAAATTGTGTTGACCACCAGCGTTGCCGAAACGAGTCTCACCGTTGCTGGTATTCGTGCGGTGATCGATGCCGGACTCTCGCGACTACCGCGATTTGATGCGCGTGCAGGATTGACGCGACTGGAAACCGTGCGTGTTAGTCGCGCGTCAGCCGATCAACGTCGCGGACGCGCCGGACGTGTGGCTCCGGGGACATGCTATCGTTTATGGGATCAGCATGAAGACGCGACTCTGGTGCCACGGACGCGGCCAGAAATGCTCGATGCGGATTTATCGTCGCTCGCGCTGGAGCTGGCCGATGCGGGCTACTACGATCCGACCGCGTTGCGGTGGATAGACGTTCCGAATGCTGGCGCGTATGCGCGTGCGTTTGAATTGCTCGCGCAGCTCGGAGCCATCGACGCAGTCGGTCGCATCACACCGCATGGAATGCGCATGGCGATGCTCCCGCTGCAACCTCGTCTCGCGCACTTGCTGCTTGTGGCACAACAGCGCGGACTGACACCACTTGGTGGCGACATTGCGGCACTGCTCGAAGAGCGCGATATCTTGAGCGTCTACAGTGGCGCGTTGGCCAATGGTGTAGCGCCGAGTGACTTGCGCGTACGTGTGGATGCGTTGCAGCGCGTGCATACGTCGCACGAAGTGGACGATACGTTTGCGTTCACGCTCGGCGGCGCACAAGTGAATCGTGATGCCGCGCGACGCGTGCGTCAATTGGCGAGTGAACTAACGCAACGGGTGCGCGCAACGAAGCGGACAGATGCGGTGAAAGAGGAAACGCGCACCGCGGTTGAACATACTGGGGAATTGCTTGCGCTGGCGTTTCCTGATCGCATCGCGCACCGACGAATTGGTCGTGAACCGCGCTACTTGTTACGGAGTGGCGTTGGCGCCGCGCTTCCGCCGCACGACGCGATGCAGGACGTCGAATGGTTGGCGGTGGCGGAGCTCGACGGTGCGCCGCCCGAATACCGTATTGCGCGAGCTGCGCCAATCACCCTCGCAGAAATTCTGGAAAACTTCGGCGAGCAGGTGGTCGGCGAACACGTGGTGGAGTGGCATGCACCGTCGCGTAGTGTTCGTGCGCGACGAAAGCGCATGTTGGGGGCGTTGGTGCTTGAGGACATCGTTGCGACTGACGCAGATGCTGCGCACGTGCAGCGCGTACTGCTCGAGGCAATTGTACGCGAGGGTGTTGCAACCCTTCCGTGGAGTGCGTTCGCTATCCAACTGCGCGCGCGCATGCTGTTTGTGCAGAGGCACGGTGATCGGTGGCCGGATGTCTCCGATGCAACGCTTGCGGAGACGATCGCCCAGTGGCTCGGACCGCATGTACACGGGATGCGGAAGTGGTCTGAGCTTTCGGGCGTAGATTGGACGGAGGCGCTCTTGTCACAACTTCCATGGGAGAGGCGCGCGATTTTAGACCGACTCGCACCGACGCACATAGAGGTGCCGAGCGGTTCTCGGATCGCCATTGATTACGCGAACGTCACCGCGCCGGTACTTGCGGTCAAGCTGCAAGAAGTCTTTGGATGGACGAACACCCCGTTATTGCTTGATGGACGCGTGCCGCTCACGCTGCATTTGTTGTCGCCGGCGCAACGACCAGTCCAGGTGACGCAGGACCTCGCGGGCTTTTGGCGTACGTCCTATTTTGACGTGCGGAAAGAATTGCGCGGACGCTATCCGCGACATCCATGGCCCGATGATCCGCTCAATGCGACCCCAACACGGCGCGCCAAGCCGCGAGGAAGTTAGTTTTCCAATCCCCTTGGTTTGCCCGCGTTTCTGCTCTTTGGCATGCATCATTCTCGATGAATCGTTCTCGCTGGCTCATTACCGGTCTGTCATTTGCGCTGATGTTTGGCGCGTCGGTGTGGGTGGTCGCAACCAACTGGCCGACTGGTGGAATGCCAACGCTGGCGTGGAGCGCGCACGGCGCGGCGTTGCTTGCGGCCATGCTCGAAGTGATGACGCGCTCGCTCAAAATACAAGCCTCCGCCTACGCGGTCGGATTGCCGCTGCGATTCGGAACGGCGCTGCGCGTCTGTCTTGGTGGTGATTTTGCGGCGTCAATCACGCCCGCGCGATCCGGCGCCGAGCCCGCACGATTTCTTGTGCTTGCCGAAAGCGGCATGGGCGCGGCGGGTCGCGTGTTAGTGCTGTTTCTTGAGTTGTTTCTAGAAATGTGCTCGCTGGCAATTGTGTGTCTGCTGCTTGCGTGGGCGTTCCACGGACGCGGCGCGTCGATTGGCGGACTGCTTGGACTCGTAGGTGGGTACAGTACGGCGGTGCTTGGAGCGGGCGCGATTGGATTACTGTTAGCGCGGCGCAACGCCAACGGACCACCGCCAGCGTGGGCGTCGCGTATTGGTCTTGGTGCAGCGCGCTGGCGTGGCATTCAGCGTACACTGCGCCAATTGCGCAGCTCGGTCGAGGCATTGCGCACCGCTAACCCACGGTTGATGAGCATCGCTGCGGTAGGATCAATCCTGCACGTGCTCTTCAAGGTGTCCACCTTACCGCTACTCGTGTACCTCGGCGATCGCTCTTTTCCGTTGACGATGGACTCACTCGCACCGCTCGTATTATGGCCGCTCGCATTGTTTTACGGCGGCGTTGTTGTGCCAGCACCTGGCGGCGGCGGCTTCATTGAAGGTGCATTTGCGGCAACATTAAAAGATGCGATTCCACCAGGCATTTTTGCGGCGACGTTGATCTGGTGGCGTTTTTATACATTCTATTTGTACATCGTTGTGGGCGGTATTGCGGCAGGTAACGCCGCGTTGCGAGCCATTCGTCGCAAAGACGACGGTGAGCAGTTATCGCAGAACGGGTCTCGCTCGTGACGGACGTCGAACGTATCTCGTCAGTCGCGGTCGCACCTCGCAAGGCTACCCGCGTGCAACTTGTATTGGGCTTTGCGTGCATCTATGTGGTGTGGGGGTCGACCTACCTCGCCATTCGTTTTGGTATTGCCACCATTCCGCCGTTCATCATGGGCGCGGTGCGGTTTCTCATTGCCGGAACAGCGCTGTATGCATGGAGTCGTGCGCGCGGTGCGCCCAAACCGTCACGTGTGGAATGGCGCAACTCCGCCATCATAGGCGCGCTCTTGCTCTTTGTCGGCAATGGCGCGGTCTCGTGGGCCGAGCAACGAGTGAGTTCTGGAATGACCTCATTGTTGGTGTCGACGGTGCCGTTGTGGGTGGTGCTCTGCGAACTGTGGGAAGGTACGAAGCCTCGTCTGCTGCAACTATTTGGCGTTGGTATTGGGCTGATGGGTGTCGCGTTGTTGGTGTTGCCGACTGACGGAAAGTTGTCCAGTGCTGCTGTTGATCCATTGGGTGCGTTGGTGTTGGCTATCGGTTCGCTCTCGTGGACCATCGGTTCGTTGTATTCACGACGTGCGGTGCTGGCCAAACCGGCGACGATCGCCATTGCGATGCAGATGTTGTTCGGTGGTGTCTTGTTGTTGGGCTTGGCCGCTCTGACCGGTGAATTTCACAATCTCAATGTGGCGAACATATCGATGCGTTCGATGTGGGCGCTGCTCTATCTGATCGTTTTTGGGTCGCTGGTCGGGTTTAGCACGTACATGTGGTTGCTCAGCGTGGCGAGTCCAGCGGCAGTAGGTACGTACGCGTATGTGAATCCGGTTGTGGCGGTGTTGCTCGGCGTGGCATTCGCCGGCGAGCACCTTCCGCCGCAGGCGATTGTCGCAATGCTGATCATCGTGGGTGGCGTCGCCATGGTGTCGCTGGCGCCTCGATTTGCACGACTATTGACCTAAACGAATCCCGGGGCGGAGTTGTGCGTATGGCAACATGGTGACGGGTTGCACTTCATTTATTACGCGGGGACAGCATCATGCGCACGCATATCAAGATTGTCGCCATCGTGAATATTTTTTACAGCGCGATGGGTATCCTTGCGGCTGTGGCGGCGTTATTCGGCGGGATGTTTGGCGGATTGATGTCGCACGGTCTGATAGGGTTAATGGTTGGCACGGTGAGCGGTGTTGTGGTTGCGCTGCTGATCGGCGCGCTTAGCGTGTTCGGGTTTATTGCGGGCGTCGGCTTGCTGAATTTTCGGCCGTGGGCGCGTAACGTGGTCATTTTCGTGTCGGTGCTGCGACTTTTTCGTTGGCCGATGGGTACACTCTTTGGCGGTTACTCATTGTGGGTACTGCTCAACGATGAGACGCGTCAGATGTTTAGCAATCGCGTGTAGGATGGCGTAGTGTGTCAGACCATGCGGTAAGTAACGGGGAGCATCGCAACGGCGGTGCCCCCCGTTTTGTTGCTGCTGTTCGCAACCGCGTCCTGCCGTTGTTGGTTACGCCGTGCTGTTCATCCACGAATCCAATGCACAATGCAGTCATACTTCCCCGCGAGCGGCGTCGACGCTAGCCTATCTGTTGTGATGATTGTCCTGCCACCATGACTGATTCGACGCCCGGCTCACCGCATCTCACGGTTGTACAACATCGCGTGATGCATGCGCTTGCGCGATGTATTCTGATCGGCGCACCGGCATCGTCAGAAACGCTCGCCGAACTTATTGCGCGATGTGACTCGCGGCTCGGCGCGCTGCCACCACATCGACGCGCGGCGTTTAGTACGGCGGTCAATGTGCTGGGTAGTCGCGTTGGCGTATTGCTGGCGATTCATCGCGCGATTCCGTTCGCTGCTTTATCGCTTTTCGAACAAACGCGTTGCTTCACGGCGTGGGGTGAATCACGCATCCCGCAATTGCGTTCTGCCTATCAAGCGGTACGTCGTCTTGTGCTGGCCGTGCACTATGCGCGCCCCGAAGTGGCTGCGGCGATTGGCTACGCTGGGCCACTGCACCTACGCGCACCACAGGTTGCGTGGAAAGGTCCACTCGCGGGCATCACAATCGACGGCGAACCTGTCGCGCGCGGCGCGCGTGCGCTCCCCGGCGTGATTGCCCCATCGCCCTTGCCGCGCGGTGTTGTGACCGCGCATTCGATGCGTAACGACATTCATCGACGCGCCGATGCCGTGGTGATCGGCAGTGGCGCCGGTGGTGCTGTCACCGCGGCACGTCTCGCCGAAGCGGGTTACGACGTGGTCATCGTGGAAGAAGGTGGCTACTACACGAGCGCTGATTTCAACGAAGAGGAAGCGGCGTTAACTGAGCGATTGTATGCCGACGGTGCGATGCGCACGACCGACGATCTGTCGATTGCGCTTGTCCAAGGCAATACGGTGGGTGGGTCGACGACGGTCAATTGGATGATGATGCTGCGCACACCGCCATATGTCCTTGAGCAATGGGCGCGTGAATATGGCGTATACGGGATGCAGCCAGCAGACATGGCCCCGGTGTTTGCGCGCATCGAAGCTGCAGTACATTCGCGTGTCGTCCCGAACGATGCGCACTCACCGAACAATCGTATTGTGCTCGATGGTGCGGCGGCCCTTGGTTGGCGTGCGTCGGCGGCAGCGATCAACGCGAATGGGTGTCTGCGCTGTGGATTCTGCGGCGTCGGATGTCGCCACAATGCCAAACAGTCAACGTTGGTCACGTACGTACCACGCGCGCTTGCGGCCGGAGCCACAGTACACGCCAATGCGCACGTCACACGCGTGGAGATTCGTGAACGTGATCGTGGCACGGGCACGGGGACGGGGACGCCACCGCTGAAGCGCATTCATGCGGTTGTGCGCGACGCACAATGGAATACGACACCACGCACGCTCACGATCGCCGCACCGTTGGTTGTGGTCGCCGGTGGAGCTATTGGAACGCCGCTCCTGTTGCAACGCTCCGGATTCGGCGGCGGTGGCGTTGGCCACTGGCTGCGGTTGCATCCCACCACCGCGATCGTGGGTGCCTATAATCGCGAAATTGTCACGAGCACCGGCATTCCACTCACGACCATGTGCGACGAATTTATTCGCTGGAACAACAGCGACTATGGATTCTGGATTGAGTGCCCACCGATGCATCCGTCGTTCACCGCTGCTGCAAGTCCCGGGTTTGGTCAGGCGCACGCACAACAAATGCGCAGCGCGAATCAATCCGGCGTACTGATCGCGCTCACGCGGGACGGTGCAACTACGGCTCACTCGAGTGGGTCTGTCACCACGGATCGCGCGGGACGTTCGCACATTCGGTACGCACTCAGCGTGACTGATCAGGTGCGCGTGCGGGCCTCGATTCGCGCGTCGGCACGCATGCATTTGGCTGCCGGAGCGACCGAGGTCCGCACGTTTCACACAACCGCCGTGCGTATCCGTCGCGAGGCAGATCTTGCCCAGCTCGAAACAGCCTCGTTGGCACCAAATCGCGTCGGGCTCTTCTCCGCGCACGTAAATGGCACGTGCCGGATGGGCGTAAACCCACGGACGAGCGGCGCCACACCGGAGGGCGAGCGTCACGGGGTGCGTGGTCTGTACATTGCAGACGGTTCACTGCTGCCGACCGCGTTGGGCGTCAACCCGCAGGAAACCATCATGGCCGTGACCAGCGTACTCGCCGACCGCATGGCGATTCGACATCTCGGTATTACGCGCGCGTAGGTTTGGAGAGACGGATGAGCGGTAAGGGTGAAAAAAAGCGACGCCGCGCACTTGATGCGTACAGTCGACTACAACGTGCCGCTGCCCTGTCTGCTGCGCGCGTTGAACACGCCGTACATCCCTTTGGTCTCTCCGCGTCGCAGTTTGGCGTGCTTGACACATTGGCCGCGCGCGGCTCCGTGCATCAGCAAGAACTGGCCGAAGCGCTTGGCCGAAGCAAAGCGCAAATGACGGCGATAATTGATGCGCTTGAAGCACGGGCGTTAGTGCGTCGTGAACGGCACGCCACGGATCGTCGATTCATCACCATCCATCTCACGTCGGCCGGTCGCGATCTTCTCACGGACGCGACGCCCGTTCGATCGGCCGCGATTGTCACGCTCATGTCGGAACTGAGCGGCGAGCAGCGCGCCCGTCTCGCGCGTTTGTGTCGACGATTGCTGCGAGTTCTCGATCCGAAAAATGACGAACAAGACACCGATGATGCAGACGACCCTGGAACAAGTGCCGGGACTGCAGTAGCAATCGTACCAACAACGATCATCACGCCCTCCACCGAACTTCCTTCACCTTCGACAAATTGATCATGGCCGGACGGCACTTCCTGCAGATTCCGGGGCCAACCCCCGTACCTGATCGCCTGCTGCGCGCAATGAACCGCCAGCAAGAAGACCATCGCTCCTCCGCCTTTCCAGCACTCACGCGATCGATTCTCTCGCGATTGCCGCAGATTATCAATCAAACAAACGGCCAGTGTTTCGTTTTCCCCGCCTCGGGCTCGGCGATGTGGGAAGCATCACTAGTGAATACGCTCGATTCTGGCGCGCGACTGTTGGCCGTACGGTTTGGGCAGTTCTCGCACCTGTACATCCAGACGGCGCGTGCACTTGGGTTTTCGGTTGACGTGATTGAAGTGCCGTGGGGTGAAGCGGCGCCCACGGACAAAATTGAAGCAGCACTCCGTGCGGACACCGCACATGCGTATCAAGGATTGCTGCTCGTACATAACGAAACGGCGACCGGCGTGACGAATGATGTTGGTGCAGTGCGCGCGGCGATGGACCGCGCAAAACATCCCGCACTGCTGTACGTGGACGGGGTGAGCTCGATCGCGAGTCTTGAATTTCAGTTCGATCAATGGGGCGTTGACCTCGCGATCACCGGTTCGCAAAAGGGATTTATGCTCCCGGGTGGACTTGGCATTCTGGCTGTGAGTGCGAAGGCACTGACGCGCGTCGCGACTGCGACATCGTCGCGTGCATACTTTGATCTTCGTCCGATGCGCGAACAAAACGAGCGCGGCTATTTTCCATCAACGCCCGCCATTTCTCTCTTGTTTGGCCTCGACGAATCGCTCACGATGTTGCTAGAAGAAGGGATGCCGGCGGTCGCCGCGCGCCATCGACGACTCGCGACTGGCGTGCGCGCAGCCGTGACGCAGTGGGGACTCGCACAGTGTGCGCGTCGTCCGGAGATCGCGTCAAATACGCTCACCGCGGTCATGGTGCCGGACGGCATCGACTCGGCACGCATCGTCGATATCGCCTTTCGTCGGTACGACATTTCCCTCGGCGCCGGACTCGGCGAAATTGCGGGCAAAGTCTTTCGCATCGGGCATTTGGGTGACACAAACGCGCTCACGCTTGCGGGCGCGTTAGCGGGTGTCGAAATGGCGCTGCTCGATGCCGGCGTGCCACTGACACTGGGTGAAGGCGTTGGTGCCGCGCTCGCTCATTGGCGCGTCGCGTGAGTGCCTCGTCGGAACGTCCCATTGTGCTCGTCACGCGGAAGTTGCCCGCAAGCATCGAAACAGAAGTGGTGGCGCTCTATGATGCACGTCTCAATCGCACAGACGTGGCGCTTGCATCCGAGCAACTCACGGCAGCGCTGCGTCAAGCAGACATTATTTTTTGCACGGTCACCGATGCTATCCGCGCTGAACAGTTGGGTGGTGGTGGCATACGTACAAAACTCATTGCGAATTTTGGCGTTGGCGTAAATCACATCGACCTCGATGCGGCAAAGCGTGCCGGCATTATGGTGACGAACACTCCCGATGTGCTGACGGAAGACACCGCAGATCTCGCCATCGGGTTGATGCTGATGATTATGCGGCGCATGGGCGAGGGCGAACGCCACGTGCGCACTGGCGCGTGGTCGGGATGGCGCCCCACGCACATGGTGGGTAGTAGTCCGCGCGGGAAGACGTTGGGTGTGATTGGCTACGGACGTATCGGACGCGCCGTGGCGCGTCACGCGGCGAGCGCGTTCGGTATGCACGTGCTCTGGTACGCGCCGCGCGATCCACGCATCGAAGATGCAGCATCCGCCGGACCGATCAACGCGGAACGCGCAACAACGCTAGACGAGCTGCTGCAACGCTCGGACGTTGTCTCACTGCACTGCCCATCAACGGCGGACACGAAGCATTTAATCAACGCGGATCGCTTACGCATGATGAAAGGCAGCGCATATCTCATCAACACCGCGCGCGGTGACATCATCGATGAGTGGGCGTTGGCGAGCGCATTACGCGACCAAGTCATCGCGGGTGCGGGACTCGACGTATATGAGTTTGAACCGTCGGTGGTCGCTGACTTAAAAGAGATGGAAAACGTGGTGTTGCTGCCGCATTTAGGCAGCGCAACAATCGAAACACGCACGGCGATGGGCGAGCGCGCACTCAGAAACATCGCCGCGTTCGTCGCTGGTGACGTGCCACCAGATGTCGTGGTCCGACCATAACATCGTGCACGGTACGCAACTTCCCGACGACGCCTCGAGCGCGCCGCTCGCACCGGAACTCGTCGGATCGCTCGAACACTATCGGCAAGTGCGGTCGCGCTTCTTGTCACACAACCACGACCTTGTGGTGTGCCTCCCGCCGGAATATCACACCGAGCCGCAGCGCAGTTATCCTGTGCTGTACTTACACGACGGACAAAACGTCTTTGACGATTTGCCGATGTCACCGTTTGGCGTGCAATGGGGCGTCGATACAACCGCGCGCGCGCTAATGCACGCCGGCGTTATCGAGCCGGTCATTCTCGTGGCGATCGGTAACGCTGGACGCGACCGCATCGACGAGTACACACCAACGCGCGATTCCTCGCACGACGCTGGTGGGTTGGCCGATCAGTACGGTCAAATGTTGGTGTACGAGATTAAGCCATTCATTGATCGGACGTATCGGACACGACGCAGCGCACACGATACCGGACTTGTCGGGAGTTCGCTGGGAGGATTGCTCACATTGTACCTCGGGCTCACCCATCCGATGGTTTTTGGCAAGCTTGCGCTGCTTTCGCCATCCGTGTGGTGGGATGATCGATGGATTGTGCGACAACTCAATGCTGACCCCGCTCGCCGCTCTGCATTAAAAATTTGGCTTGATGTGGGTACCGGAGAAAAGCGCATGCTCAAAGGCACACAACTTTTGTATCGCATGCTCGTGCGCAGAGGCTGGCAGCCTGGTATCGACTTACAATACATGGAGGCGGATGGCGCGCTGCATGATGAGCGTGCGTGGGGTGAACGTACCGGACTGTTTCTGCGATTTCTTTTTCCATCACCATGAGTATGGACAGTTTTCGCGGATTTTCGCCAAAGGCGATGACCTTCTTGCGTGGGTTAGCCAAGAACAATCGCAAGGAATGGTTTGAGGAACATCGCAGCGATTACGAGCAGCAGCTCAAGCTACCGTTGCAATTGCTCATTGAAGAAGTTGATGTGCATCTTGCCCGCATTGCACCAGAAATCATTGGCTCGCCAAAGAAATCGTCGTTTCGCATTCACCGGGACGTGCGATTCTCAAACGACAAGTCACCATACAAAGCACACGTTGCCTGTTGGTTTTTTCATCGCGACGCAGGTCATGGAGTTGGCGGGGAAGCAGCGCACGGTGGCGCGGGATTTTATTTTCACATGGCGCCTACAGGTTCGTTTTGTGGCGGAGGTATTTGGATGCCACCGCGCCCAGCGCTAACTAAAATTCGCGAATCACTCGACGTTGATGCGGACGGGTTTGAAGACATTGTCCTCAGTCGCGGTTTCAAGAAGCGCTTTGGCGCATTGGACCCAGAAGCGATGCTCACGCGTACGCCGCGCGGCTTTGATGCCGACCACCCAGCCGCCGCGTGGTTGCGCTATCGATCATTTACGGCGGGATGCCCAGTGAGCAATGACGAGGTGCAGAGCGCGAAACTGCCACTGCTCTTAACGAAGCATTATGCGGCGATGTTGCCCATGATACGCTGGCTGAACACGGCCTTGGGGCTCAAGCCGTCATCAATGCGATAACGGCTTGAGCGCCCAACCGCCTTACACGGTTTTGCGTCCCGCAAACATGCGATACAAGAACAACAGCAGCATCGCGCCGACGACACTCGCGATGAAGCCTGCCTGCGCACCGGCCTGATACCACCCAACCGTTTGTCCAATCCACGTGCCAACAAATGCGCCCGCAATGCCGAGGGCGATCGTGATAATAAATCCACCAGGATCTTTCCCCGGCATCAGAAACTTTGCCACGGCACCTGCGATTAAACCGATGATCAGCGTGAGGAGAATACCCATGCGTGACACTCCGCGTTACGGCATCGCGCGCCCACCCGGCGCGCTGGGACTGGCGGGGCGTCCTAAGAGCAGGCGACCCGCGTGGCGAACGGCGAACCACAGTAGCAAAGTCAGTACCACAATTGCCGCAATCGGCACGAAAATGGCCAATACGGACAAGCCAATCGCAATGGCGAGTTCTGCGATACCAACCATCGGATTAGCGAGGCCACCCGTCAATAGTCCCGATTTTATTCGCGCCAACACCGTTACGCCCTGAGTCAGTCCAGAAAGACCGCCGCCGCCAATGATGACGATGCTCCATTTCAGCAGCGGCGGCATGTCCACCAGCACCGACGCGGACGAGATCATTCCCGCAATGAACGCCGCTGGAGTTGCCACGACATCGAGCGCGTGATCCAACCAGGGCACCGCGTACGCGACAACCTCCAACACCGTCGCCGTAGCAAACGCGACAAGAGCCGTCGTGCTGCTGAGCCATGTCCATCCCGGCGCTAATACTACATGTCCAGTGGCGGATGCCACACTTAACGCGAGCAGCGGCACGAAGACACGCATGCCGCTCGCTGCTGCCAAGCCGAGGCCTAAAGCGATCGCGAACACTGATTCCATGGGTAAACGCTACAGTCATATTCCACTACACGCCACCAGTAAGGCCGGACCGGCGCTCACGCGCGTTCTGTCCGCGTCCGTTGTTGTGGTCCATGCTGTGAAGCAGCAGTCGTAGCAGCAAACTGCGAATTGCGCGAATGACGCGGGGATTGATTTGCACCTTCATTGTTATTCACGCTCCCAGATACACGCACCACGGTTGTCACCGTCCAGTTCGGCAACCATTCTATGCGTAGCCAGTCGCTAGAAACGACGGCGCACTCAGACCGGAGCACACCCGTGCAGCATTTCGTACGCGCAGCCCGCATAACCGCCGCATTGTTCGCCGCGTTGCCATTTGCGCAGGCCGCCGCGCAGCCGTCCGCAAACGCTCACGCATCACATGCGAAATTACCAACCGCGTCGGACACGACCACTGCAGTCGCAAAAAAAATCCTCTCCGTGCGCGACTATGCGAAGTGGCGGAATATCGACAACGCACAGATTTCTGGCGACGGCAAGTGGGTGACGTACGGGTTGCGTTTCACGAACACGACCACAATCGATGCGAAGCCAGTATTGCACATTTTGAATCTGGCCACCGATCAAGATGTCGAAATCGCCAACGCGACACAGGGCGCATTTTCGCCGGACTCTCGATGGATTGTCTATCAAATTGACACACCGGGAGCCGGTCGCGGCGGACGTGGAGGCGCGGCTACACCGGGTGGTACCGACACCGGCGCCGTCATCGCTCCACCCGTCAATCCACAACCTTTGGTTGCGCCGAACGCGCCAGCAGTCAACACGACTGGGACAGGCGCGGGTCGGGGTGCTGCGCTCAGCCCACTCGCGTTGCGTCGCTACGAACTGCGCGAACTCGCCACTGGTCGCATTCACGTGTGGCAAGACATGCAATCGGCCACATTTGCGCCAACGTCGAAATACTTGCTGCTTCGCCGCCGCGTCGCTGGCACCGTCGACGCCGGTGGTCGCACTGCGGCCCCTGGAGGTGCGCCCAACGCGCCGGCGGCTGCACCAAGTACAACGGCTGCACGCGGCGCCGACGTTATCCTCCATGATCTCACCACCAATCGAAGCCAATTCCTTGGCAGCGTTGGTGATGTGGCATTCAATAGAACGGGTGATCTGCTTGCATATACCGTTGACGCTGCCGTGCGTGACGGGAATGGTCTATTCGTGATTGATCTCGCTACTGCACGCACAGACATTCTCGACAATGATGCACGCTCGTACAATCGACTCACATGGAATGAGGACGGGTCATCGATCGCGGTGCTGAAAGGTCGTGACGTAGAAAAGATGCGCGAACGTGACAACACGCTCGTAGTGTTTGACAACGTACGGGCGATTCGCAGCAACGCCGAGTTCACACCGGCGACGCTCGATCCAACGACGGCCGCTGGCTTTCCAAAAGGCTTCGTGCTCAGTGATCGCGCCGCACTCGCCTGGAGTGCTGACAACAAACGCGTGTTCGTCGGCATCATCCCGCAAACGTCAGCGGCAGATACGGGCCGTCGCCGCAGCACCGACTCCATTGCCGACGTCGACGTATGGCGCAGCCAAGACGATCGTATTCAGTCGGTGCAAATCACGCGCATCGACGCCGATAGAAATTTTACGTTTCGCGAAGCGTTTGATATTGCGTCGTCCAGATACGTTACGCTCACCGATTCATCGATGCGCGACCTTGAACTTAGCCAAACAGGACCGTGGGCTGTTGGCCGCGATACGCGTGCGTACGTGTCTGACTACAAGAGACCCGCTGCCGACATCTATCGTGTCAACACCGCGACGGGTGCACGCACATTGATGCTGAAAGGGCAACTAACGGGGAGTGGTATTTTCGGCATTACGCCTGACGGTCGGAATTTTCTTTATTGGAAAGACGAAAAATATCAGGCGTATGACCTAGACGGTGGTACCTCAAAAACACTCGGCGCTGGAGCTGGGAGCTTCGTTGACGCGGAGTATGACCATCCGGGGCCTAAACCGTCGTACGGTGTCGCGGGATACTCGCCCGATGGCACCGGGGTTGTCGTGCAGAATCGTTTTGACCTGTGGCTTTTCCCGCTCGATGGATCAGGCGCCGTTCGCAACATCACCAACGGTGTCGGCGCGAAAAACGAGATTGAATTTCGTTACGTCCGCACCGCACCGATTGATTCGTCCGCCCTTCGCGCCGCGCGCGTTGCTCGAGAGATTGATCTCAGCAAACCCATCACGCTCACGGCGTACGGAGCGTACACAAAAAAGGCGGGTTTCTATCAGCTCGCGGAGGGGCAGCTGAAGGAACTCGTGTATGACGATGCGGCCTACAGTGCACCAACGAAAGCGGCAAAATCGGATAAGTATTTGTTCACGCGTCAAACATTTGTTGAATTTCCGGATCTGCTCGTGTTCGGCGCTGGCTTCAAGGGCTCGAAGAAAATATCCAACGCGAATCCGCAGCAGGCCGAGTACGCGTGGGGACGTCGCGTGCTCTTTGAGTTCAAGAACAAGGACGGTAAACGACTGCAAGGCATGATCGCACTGCCAGACGATTACAAGGCGGGCGAAAAGCGTCCGATGCTCGTGAATTTCTACGAGAAGAATTCGCAAAATCTCAATCGCTATCCAACACCGTCGTTGCTCACGGGAATGGGATCGTCACCAATCGAAGCGGTAAGCCGCGGCTACATCGCGATGATTCCTACATCTATTTTCATACGGGTTCGTCGCATAGCGATATGCTCGATTGTGTCGAAGCCGCGACGCGCAAAGTCATTGAGATGGGCTATGCGGACGCAAAGCATATTGGTCTGAACGGACATAGCTACGGAGGCGAAGGAGCCGCGTTTATTGGGACGCGTTCTCGTCTTTTTGCGGCCGTTGGTATGGGTGCAGGCGTCACTGATCTCTTCACCGACTTCAATCAAAGCTGGGGCTGGTCTTATCAGGTAAGCGGTGGCAGCGGCGCGAACGGCAACGACTACTATCTCTATGGGCAAGGCCGCTGGGGCATTTCACCGTGGGACAATCCTGAACTGTTTCATTTTGAATCAGCACTCACCCACGTGCGTGAAACCACGTCACCGTTCTTGATCATGCATGGTACGGCCGACCCAACAGTATCGTTTAGCGAAGGAATGAACTTTTACAACGCGTTGCGCTACAACGGCAAAAGCGCCGTAATGCTGGCGTATCCTGGTGAAGGACATGGCTTACGCGGGCTCGCCAACCGCCGTGATCTGACGGTACGGTACTTTCAGTTTTTCGATCATTATCTGAAAGGTGCGGCTGCGCCTAAATGGATGACAGACGGCGTACCGTTTATCGCGAAAGACGCGTTACGCGAACCGGGATGAGTGCGCGACACAACGACTAGCACCGGCCACCATGCACCAACTCAAAAAGCCCTATCTCCTCTACCTCGGCGATGCACAGGATCCGGTCGACGCGAAAACCGCGTTGGGGCTGCGTGATTGGTGTCGCAGCGATGTGCTCGGGGAGTGGAGTGTACCCACGGCGACTGTCAGCGTGGGCCTGCCGAGGATGTCGCCGAGTGCGGCGGCGGCGCAAGGGGCTAGAAGTTTGGTGATCGGCATCGCGTCCGTTGGGGGTGCGTTGCCGATGCAGTGGTTGCCTGATCTCGAGGCGGCGATTCATGCGGGTCTCGACATTGTGAGCGGCATGCACACGCGACTTACATCATTTCCTTCACTCGTGCGCGCGGCGCAGCAGTACGGTGTCCAGCTCGTGGACGTTCGGCATTCCGACATTCCATTTGCGTGTGCGACGGGTCGCAAACGGACGGGCAAGCGCGTTGCCACCGTTGGGACAGATTGCGCGGTCGGAAAGAAGTACACTGCGCTTGCACTCACCAGAGCGTTGCACGCGCACGGCGCGAACGCCACGTTTCGTGCAACCGGTCAAACGGGCATCATGATCGCCGGCGAAGGCATTGCCGTAGATGCCGTGATTGCCGATTTCGTCGCTGGTGCTGCGGAACAGTTGACGCCAGATAACGCGCCTGATCATTGGGATGTGATTGAAGGACAAGGCGCGCTGTTTCATCCAGCGTACGCGGGCGTCACGCTGGGATTGCTGCATGGTTCGCAGACTGACGCGTTCGTGCTGTGTCACGATCCCACCCGCAAATTTATCGACGGCTTTCCGGATTTCCCCATACCTGATTTGCAGGACGCAATTCGACAATATGTGCAGGCGGGTCGCGTCACAAATTCCGCAATTCGCTGTGTGGGATTGAGTGTGAATTCGTCGTCGATGACGGATGCAGAATGGCATTGCTACGCGCAGCGAGTATCGCGAGAATTGGCACTGTCCGTTTGCGATCCAATGCGCGGCGGCCTCGATGAAATCGCACAAACGTTACTGGCAGCGTCGACTACGTGATTTGACGCGCGACGGCGAGCAGCATTTCGTCATTGCCGCGCGCCGCGATGAGCGAGATCCCCAATGGGCATCCGTGGACGCTCGCCAACGGTAAGCTCACTTGCGGCAATCCACCAAGCCCTGCGATGCAGAGCATGCTGATCGCGCGTTCGCGAAACGCGATCGTGTCCGCCGCCGGCGTGTTGAGCAACGGGGCGATGTCAGGCATCGTGGGCAGCACAAGAATCGCGTTGTTCGCGAGGAGCGCATCCAAGCGCGCCGCAATGTGTCCGCGCGCCGTTTCCATCCGTGACACGTCAGCGGCTTCAATTTTTGCGACCGCCTCAAACCGCGGCTGAATAGACGGACCAAAGTGTGGTTGCACCTGCGTGACCCAGTCGCGATGTGTCGCCCAAATATCGCCAAATTGCAACACGCGAAATACGTCAAACCAGGTCGCTAATCCATCCTCGCTCACCGAAATTTTCTCTGGCGCGCCAAGCACCTCGACGACGCGCGCGAGTGCGGGTGACAAGGCAATTGCCGCCTCGGGCATCGCCAGCGCGAAGGCATCGCGAGCGACTAACAAACGTCCCGGTACGGATGCCGTACCGCCGAGCAAGACGTCGCCAATACGCGCGAGCGTGTGCGGATCGCGTGCAAACCATCCGCAGGTGTCGAAGATGGGCGATAGGGGACATGCGCCCGCAAGAGAGATACGTCCATGCGTTGGTCGAATACCGTAGATGCCGCAGAAACTGGCGGGGCCGCGTACTGAGCCACCGGTATCGCTGCCAATCGCAAAATCCACGAGTCCTCCAGCCACGGCTGCAGCGGAACCGCTCGACGATCCACCCGGAACGCGACCCGCCGCCGCAACGTTGATCGGCGTGCCGTAGTGTGCATTTTCTCCGGTCAGACTGAACGCCATTTCTTCAGTGTGCGTCTTGCCCATGAGTGTCGCGCCTGCCGCAAGCATTCGTGCGGTCACGTCAGCATGCGTTGTTGCCGCATCGTGCGTTGCCAGCCAATCCGGGCTGCCGAATCCCGTTTTGTGTCCGGCGACGTCATAAATATCTTTTAACCCGAACGTCAAACCGGCGAGCGGTCCGGTGGGCGCACCCGCCAGCGCGACGTGCGTATGTCGGCAAAACGCGCCAAGTTGATCGCGCTCAAGCATGTTCGCAAACATGTTCATGATGTAACCTCCTGTGGCATCGACCAAGCGATGTCCAATCGTAAAACTTGAGGGCGATGCCAACAAAAAAAGCTCCGCAGTCGATGCCGTATGAACAAGGCAAGTGGGCGGCGGTCTACACGCGCGCTGCTGGCGAACGACGGTACTGGTTGATCAAATCGGAGCCTGACGTCTTCTCGTTCGACGATCTCACATCGGCACCCAAGCAGACTACATGCTGGGACAGCATTCGAAACACAGGAGCGCGCAACTTTTTGCGTGACGCAATGAAAGTTGGCGATCTCGCGTTCTACTATCACTCAAACGCTGAACCGTCGGCGATTGTTGGCATCGCGGAAGTGGTGCGCGAAGGCTATCCAGATCCGACGGCCTTTGATCCAACGCATGCGTATTTTGATCCTGCTTCAGATCCTGCAACACCCACGTGGTTTATGGTGGACGTACGCGCCGTAGCAAAGCTTGAAAAGCCGGTCCCATTACCAGACATCAAAGCACGCGTGGATCTCGCCGACATGGCACTCATCAAAGTGAGTCGACTGTCGGTGGTGCCGGTCACAGAAGGCGAATGGAATATTGTACTGGCGATGAGCCGGAGCTAGCAACGCATCAGGTCATGGTGCGAGGCGTTCCACGACTGCTAGCTGCCCGCATCCAGCGGCAATGTCGATACCGCGACGCTGCCGTACGGTACTCGCCAATTTGAATTCGTCGGCGAGCACGTGCTGAAACGCTCTGGCGGCGGTATTCTGCGACGGGGTGCCAAGGTATCCGGCCGTCGGATTTAGTGGGATAAGATTCACCTGCGCGTTCAAGCCGCGTAGCAACGCGCCAACCGCGCGTGCATGCGCTGGTGTGTCATTCTTCCCTTCAATAAGTGTCCATTCGTAGAAAATGCGACGCCCCGTGACCTCGCTGTAGGTGCGGCATGCCGCCATCAATTCATCAAGCGGCCATTTTTTCGCCACGGGAACTAATGCCGCGCGTTCCGCCTGCGTGGCCGCGTGTAGCGAGACCGCCAAATTGAGCGGACGCCGCTCCTGCGCGAGACGGAGAATGCCAGGCACTACGCCAACAGTACTCAGCGTGATGCGTTCGGCACCGAGTGCCAGACCAGCGTCATCGCGCAAAATGTCGATGGCATGCATGACCGCATCGTAGTTATGCAACGGCTCACCCATGCCCATGAGTACAACGTTGCGCAAGCGTGTCGCGTGTCGCGGTGTTGGCGCGTCGGCCATCGTTGCAGCGTGCTTAAGCGCCCGTGCAACGTGCACCGCTTGTGCGACAATCTCTCCGGCCGTGAGATGGCGCGTATACCCCATCTGTCCGGTGGCACAAAACACACAACCCATTGCACATCCCACCTGCGAACTCACGCACGCCGTCACTCGCCCCGTATAGCGCATGAGCACGGTCTCGATGCGTTCGTTATCGGCGAGTCGCAATAAATATTTCCGAGTGAATCCGTCGGACGAATCGGTTTCAATGGATGTGTCAAGCACGCCGAGAAATGCTTCGTCGGAAAGTCGCGCGCGAAGTTTGGGTGGCAACTCCACCATGGCATCGAGCGATGATGCGAGTTCGATGTACAAGTAGTTCCACAACCGACCCGCGTGGATCGGGTTCAACCCCCACTGCACCAGCTGTGCGCGGAGTTGGTCGCGTGTGATCGCGTACAGATTGAGTGGGCCGAGAGTATCCGTCAAAGCAGAGTTGGCGGGGGTCGATAGTCGAGGTGGACGAGAGAATACCGCGTGTCACGCCGCGGCACCGTGCAGTATACGCCATCCGTCCCATCGGCGCGCATTCGCGTCACCTCAATCCTCGCAGTACACTGTGCAAGGCTCACGCTGCGCTGTGCCATCACAAGCGCTTGGTCTTCTCAAAAACATCCATGAAATCATCGTCGCGTTCGCGCCGCACAACCATGCTGCCGTTGGTCGCCGCGCTGTCGTCCATCGTTACCGTTGCCGTTGGGGCACAGACACCGCGCGTGTACACCGCGCTCGACTACGATCGCGCAGCCGCGCAACTGGCGCCCGGCTTGGCGGGATTGGTTGTTGGCGGCGCGGTGACGGCCAATTGGCTGCCAGAAGATCGGTTTTGGTATCGGACCACAGACATTGGCGCCGCACAGGTGGTGCTGGTCGATCCAGCAAAAAAAACCCGCACAGTGTGTCACGCGACACGAAGCAACTGTGCCGGGGTTCCAGTCAATGTGGATTCAGCCGGTGGCCGTGGTGGCCGCGGCGGTCGCGGGGCCGTCGGTGAGCGCGGAGGCGGGGTAGGCACGGCGGTGCTGTCACCGGACGGCAAGCGTGCGGCGTTCATTCGCGAATGGAATTTGTGGGTGCGCGATGTGTCGACCGGTCAAGAGACGCCGCTCACGACCGACGGCGTGAAAGATTTTGGATACGCCACCGATAACGCTGGCTGGGTCACGAGTGATCGAGCGATTTTACTCTGGTCACCAGATTCGAAACGGATTGCAACGCAACAGCAGGACGAACGTAAAGTGGGCGACATGTTTCTCGTTGAAATGAAAGCGGGTCATCCAAATCTCAAGTCATGGAAGTATCCGCTGCCGGGCGATAGCGTGGTGCAGATGCTCACGCGGGTCATCATCGACGTTGACGCAGCAAAAGTGACGCGCTTGCAATTGCCACCAGAATTTCATCGTGGGACCATCGGTGATAACATCACGATGGCGGACTACAACTGGAGCCCTGATGGCACGCAGTTGGCGCTCGCGTCAACGTCGCGTGATCACAAGCAAGCGATTGTTCGCGTGGCGGATGCAGCAACAGGTGTCGTACGCACGGTGTTGAACGAAACGGTTTCCACGCATTTTGAATCACGCACTGGGTGGCGTGTGCTGTGGACGACGAATGAGATCGTCTGGTATTCGCAACGTGACGATTGGGGTCAGTTGTATCTCTATGACCTCGCGACCGGAAAGCTAAAAAACAAGATTACGAACGGGGAAGGACCCGTCACGCAGATCGTGCGCATTGACGAAGCGTCGCGCACGGTCTGGTACTCAGCATTTGGACGCGAGAAGGGACAAGATCCGTATTACGCGCACTATTACAAGACGGGACTTGATGGCAAAGTGCAGCTGTCGCTGACGCCTGACGTCGGTGATCACACGATGCAATTGTCGCCGAGTGGAAAGTATTTTGTAGATACGTATTCGTCGCCGGATGTACCGCCGGTGGTCGTGGTGCGTGATGCGATGGGTAAGCTGCTGCTGCCGCTTGAGAAGGCGGATATTTCGAAGCTGATAGCCACCGGCTGGCAGCCACCGATTCCGATCAAAGTAAAAGCAGCGGATGGAACGACGGATTTGTACGGCATGATGTTCCGTCCGAGCAAATTTGATCCGAGTAAAAAATATCCAATCATTAACAACGCGTATCCGGGTCCACAGAGTGGCAGTGTTGGGTCACGTGCGTTCGCAGCGGCCCGTGGCGATAAGCAAGCCTTGGCGGAATTGGGATTTATTGTGGTCTCGCTGGATGGACGTGGCACGCCCGGTCGGTCGAAATCTTTTCACGATGCGTACTACGGTCGGATGGGTCGCGATAACACGATTCCTGATCAGGTCGCCGGCATGAAAGATTTAGCGAGGCAGTATCCGATCATTGATATTGAGAAGGCCGCCATGTGGGGACATTCCGGTGGTGGATTTATCGCGGCGGACGCGCTGTTCCGCTTTCCTGATTTCTTTAAAGTGGGTATCGCGGAATCAGGCAATCACGACCAACGCGTGTATGAAGATGATTGGGGCGAGCGGTATCAGGGGTTGATGGAAAAAACGTCCGATGGAACGGACAGTTACGACATCGAGGCGAATCAGACAGTCGCGAAAAATTTGAAAGGACATTTGCTGTTAGCGCACGGCACGATGGACAACAACGTACCGCCTTACAACACGTTGCTCGTCGTTGATGCGTTGATCAAAGCCAACAAAGATTTTGATTTGATCATGCTGCCCAATCAACCGCATGGGTATGGCGACATGTCTAACTACATGATGCGTCGGCGGTGGGATTATTTCGTAAAGTATCTGGCGGGCGGGGAAGCACCGAAAGAATATGAGATTAAAACGCCAAAGCGCTAAGGTACGTGTAGTTGCGTTGTGCGCTCGGTAGTTCGTCAGCCGAACTTTCTTGCTCCACGTAACACGGTTTCCTGTGGATGTCAGGCACGACGTGCAATAGCGATGCGAGTTGTATCACGCCCGTGCCGAGTTCGGTGTCGCGTGAGTGATCCGCGACAACGTCTTTTACGTGAAAGCTCCAATAACGGTCGCGGTACCGCGCGAGATATTGCGCGGGATCGCCGCCACCCATCACCATGTTGCCGATATCGAGCTGTAGTCGCACCAGCGACGGATCGAGGCGCTCGACGAATAAATCGTATGGCACTTGCCCGTTGATCGGCTTCATGTGGCTGGCCTCGTTGTGAAACGCCAGCCAAATACCTGCGCGGCGGGCAGCTGCACCCGCCGTGTTAAATCGATCGGCCCACAGGCGCCACGCATCGAGTGAGGTTGCGGTGTCGGCCGTAAGGCTGGGTACAATGAGATAGGTGTGGCCGAGCTGGTTCGCGGTCTCGAGACTGCGGTCCCAATCGGTGAGCATGATCTCGGGCGCCATGTGCGCGGACGGCGCTTTCAATCCCTCATGATCGAGTGCGGCTCGCACTTGCTGCGTTGTGCGACCAAAGTTTTTGAATGACCACAGCAGTTCAACATCGGTGTAGCCAGCAGCGCGAACGGCCGCAAGCGTGCGCTCGGGATCGGCCCGCATCGCGTGGCGGACAGAGTACAGCTCGAGGCCGATGCGAGTGAGGCGGGTGCGGTTACGTGCCAACGACGTCGCCGCCGCTGCGGCCGCGAGGTGAATAAGAAATTCTCGGCGCGTTGACATGAGGGCAGTATTTGAAGGTGCGAAGTGGAACGCGTGGCGAAAGTGCGTTTAGCCTCGTTACAGCACACCAGTGCGCGATCGCTTCGCAATCGCCGGTGTTGCTCGTCGAATGGTGCGACAGCGATGCTCACGAAGCCGCCGAAATCTTGCATCCTGCGGATATCGCGTCACACCCACGTTGAACGTATCAGTTGCCTCGCGGTCTTAGTCGAGAAGCGCGAGCCGTCGACTTCCCCAATGCAGTGCGTCCGTGCTGGCTGAATTCACGCGCGTGGCATCAAAATGCGTTCGCTCAAGCGTACGCCCGATCTGCGAGCCGGCTTCAGCCGTGAGATCGGGTTAGCGGCGAGCACTGGCCGGACATGAATGCCGAAACAGCATGTATGCGAGTCACATCCCCAGACGGAAAGTAGGTGTCGAGTCCAGGTCATGAATACATTGAACCACGTCTGACCGGTGTCCGCAACCGCTATTGAACCCTGTGGTCCCAACACGCCCACAACTGCATCTCCCTCGTCGTCATACATGAAGAAGTCGCTCAAGCTCATTCTCGACATCCTGCTCGGCGCTGTCGCGCCGATTGTGATTCTTAAATACGGGACCGCGCCGCTCGGCACATTGCCCGCATATTTGCTCGCGGCGCTTGTACCCGTGGCTTGGGTGCTGCTCGACCTGTTGGTCATCACGCGTCATTTTAATTTCATTTCCAGCTACAGCGGCCTCTCCGCGATCATGCGCGGTGCGCTCGCATTCTGGTACGTGAGCGGCGCACTGTTCGCGCTGAAAGACAGTGCGAGCTATGCCGTAGCCGTGTTGGTTTTCGGCGGCTCGGCATTTCTCGCGCGACCAGTCACGCGCGGCATTGCATTCCAGGGCCTCGGTCCCGATACGCCAGAACGTGAAGGCGCACTCAAACGCCTGCTCGACGAACCCTCCATCCGCGTGACGCTGCGCAATGCGGCGCTGATTGTCGGCGCGACCAATCTTCTGGCTGGCATCGCAAACTACATCATCAATCTCAAAATTGTCGTCGCACCGTTCAACACGCCGGCGTTCAACGACCAGGTCGCCAATGTGAACGCGATTACACGAATCGCGCTTGCACTGCCGGACATGCTCGCGGTGTTCTGGGCGTTCTCGCTCATGTACAAGGCGATGTACGCGTTGCTTCCAGCGGACGATGGCACGGACGCCACTGCGGGCGATTTCTGGCAGCTGTTAGATGCTCGAGAGAAAATCATCGCTTCGGCCAACCCGATGGCGGGTATGGAAGCGACAGAGGTGTCGGAGGCGTCAGTGCAAGCGCGCGCGAATCGACAGGCGCGGGAAGAATTTGGTATTTAGGGGTTAGGGGTTAGGGAGTGATTCGCGGTACTGGCGTAGCGGATGGGACGATCGCATTCTCATAAGTGGGCGGAGACAATTCGGCGCGTCAGCGAGCAATCATTTTTCCTACTCCCTAGCCCCTAATCCCTACTCCCTAAATGTCTACCATCGTCCGCTCCGAAACGACCATCAGCGAGCCCGCGCCCCGCAGTTTTCCGGCGCCGACTGACCGCGCGTGGGGACGTCCGCGCGGCGTGCGAGACGCTATCGGTCACGTCGAACGCACGCCGCAATTCACGATCGACGCGCGCGACCAAGCGCCAGATATGTTTGTCGATCTCGCGGCGACGGATTGGTCGAAGCTCACTTGGAAGGGCGTCGGAAAGCCGTACAAAACGGAGAAGTGGTCGCGCGCACGTCGTGACTATGAATTGTCGCACAACGCGCCGCTCCCCGTGATTGAAGGATGGCGACTGTTCAACACGGCATTCCATCAATTTTTTCTGACCGATGTACCCGCCGCGCAGATGCAAGCGCGCGCCCAGCTCACGCATGCGTTGTCGCACTTCGATGCGCACGAGGCGCACGAAGCGATGGAAGACATCGTGCGCCTCGCGGTATGGAACAAGATCATGCGCGTTGAAGATGCGGTGTGGGACCCACGTGGCAAGCGCGCACTCTTTGCGGGCCTCGATATCAAAAAGCCACGCATTCTGTTTCTTGGCGCAGCCGATGGATATGAAGCCATGCAACTCGCCGCGATGTATCCAGGCGGTGAGATCGTCCTTGTCGACTATGATGCGTTTTGCGAGACAGATCGTTTCGGAAAATTTCCGCTCAATTACCCGTTCTTAGGTGTTGACGCATCGACGGGGCACAAGCGTGTGTGGTATCGCGATGAGATGCCGATCTCATTTGAAGTCGCCGACATTCGCGATTTACGATACGGCAAAGAGTTCGACGTGGTCGTCTCGATCGGTTTGCTCGAACATTTTCCCGACGACCACAAAGCCGAGTGTATCGAGATGCACCGCAAATTTTTGAAGCCTGGTGGATATGTGATCATGACGACGCCACGTAACCAATTCAAAACGCGCATTTACTACAACATCATGGCCGACTTCATGAATCACGGATATCGTGAGCTGATGGACGCCATGCAGATGAGCCTTTACTGCTACGAAAACGGTCTCGATATCCTGCGTGCTGGCGTTATTAAAGCCCACAATGGGCTAATAATGAAGGCGCGCTAACCGTCGCCGAGGAGCACGCCTTCGCGTTGCAAGATGTGGCTTTTTCGCTCAACGCCCCACCGATAGCCCGACAGCGCGCCCGATGCACGTATGATACGGTGGCACGGAATCGCCATCGCGATCTCATTTGCCGCACACGCGCTTGCCACGGCCCGCACCGCTGTTGGTTGTCCAATGGCGGCCGCCAATTGTGTGTACGTCATTGTACGTCCTGCCGGAATGTTTCTGAGTGCTAACCAGACGCGCTCTTGAAACGCAGTGCCTCGGATGTCGAGCGGCAAGTCCAGGCCATTGCGCGGCGCTTCAACAAACGCCACCACCGTTGACACGACCCGCGTAAAATTCTCGTCATCACCGACTAATTCGGCATTCGAGAAGCGACGTTCAAGTGCGTGGATGAGATCATCGGGATCATTGCCAAACTGAATGCTGCACACACCCTTGTCGGTGGCAGCAACGAGCACAGAGCCGAGGGATGTTTCGCCCACCGCAAAACGCACGGTTTCGCCAAGGCCTCCACCTTGTGCTCGGCGTACGGTCATGCCCATACGTTGCACCGCCCTCTCGTAAAAACGACTTGACGATGAATAACCGGCATTCACAATTGCTTCGGACACCGTGTCGCCAATGGCCAGCTGCTCGCGCATGCGTCGCGCGCGCACGCCGGCGCCATACGCGCGTGGAGTGACACCAACCGCTGATTTAAAGATGCGGTGCAAATGAAAGGGAGAAAATCCTGTCCGCTGTGCAAGACAATGCAGCGAAGGAACGGGGGCATCGAACGCGATGGTCTCATCAATCCAACGACAGACTGACGTGATCACTTCGACATGCACATTGACATCAATACTTGCTGGACGGCAGCGCTTACAGGCCCGAAACCCCGCCGTTGTCGCGTCAACAATTGCGCCAAAATAGGAGACATTTTTGCGGTTCGGGACGCGCGCACCGCATGACGGTTTGCAAAACACGCCGGTCGTGCGAACGCCATACCAAAATACGCCGTCGAGTGACTTATCGCGCTCGATCACGCCAAGGTATCGTGCGTCATCGTCGAACGATGTTGTAGCCATCATCATTTTCTGAGTGCGTGTGAGCCAGATGATGGAACGTTATTGAACACCGCGAAGATCGCACTCCGCACCTTGCGGTTGAATTCAACGAAACCCGACTCGCTACGATTTTCGTTGATAGCCATGATCGATGGCATGTTCGCGCACCGATTCCATGATGCGCGCCATGTCGGCCTCGTATCGGGAGCGCTCTTCAGCTGTCCACAAGTCGACATTCGCGGCAGCGCGAATAGAAGCGAGCATCTCGTCGACCAACTCGCGAAGTCGTGGATTGCTCCGGCGCTCGGAACCGCCGTACGGATCGTTGGAAGTAGTAGGCATGTGCACAATGTTCAACGGGTGCGCAGCACCCACAAGAGCACCCACACGAGCTTGTCGTCCAGCAGCAGCGCCGATGACGTCTTGCGTCTCAACTGCCGACACCCGACTCACCGACGCGACTACATATACTACCCAGAAGGGGCAACGACCGTGCCACGATTACCGTGAACCGCACTAATCGCTCCTAACGGCTCCGAATGTCGTGGATGGGTCGTCGATAGGTCGTGATGAGCTTCTCGGATGCGATGTCACTAAATTGAAATGCATCATGACTGACTTCGTCCATTCTCAGCCTTTGCGATCGCGTCGCGACTTTCTCTGCGTAGTGGGCGTGGCGATAGGCACCATCGTCCTGCGTCCTCGCACTGCGGCGGCGTTATCCCCCAGTCCGCTGCGCGCAATTACGGTTTACAAAGATCCCGACTGCGGATGCTGCGTTGAGTGGGTCAAACACGTCCGGAAGGCGGGCTTTATCGTCACGGTTAACGACATGCGCGACATGGAAAGCGTCAAGCGCTCCATGGGCGTTCCGAAGACGCTGGAGTCCTGTCATACGGCGCGCATCGGCAGGTACACCATCGAAGGCCACGTGCCGGCCGACGTAATCATCAAATTATTAGACGAAACACCGGACGCGCTCGGACTTGCTGTGCCGGGCATGCCGATGGGGTCACCCGGCATGGAAGGCGCCCGTCTGGATCACTACAACGTGATGCTTTTCGACAAAGCCGGCGCGAGTCGCATCTACGTGTCGCGCTGATGACCACCTCAATATCCAGCGTCGGCGCGGTGGAGCACGCTGATGAAGCGCAGATCTCGGCGATCGCGGCGTTGAACAATTTGTTTGCGCCAGATGGCCTCACGCTGCATCGCTCGGAAGCATTTGTCATAAGTCATTTGCAGGACTATCAAGTGGTCCGTGATGACGACGGGATCGTATTGGGTTGCGTCGCGCTCGACGAATATTCGCCGTCGTTAGTTGAACTTGTCTCGCTTGCGGTCTTGCCGACGGCGCAGGGCCATGGCATCGGCCGTCAGCTGATTGCGGCTGCCGAAAAGCTTGCACGCGAAAGAGGCTATCCAGAGCTATTTGCGATCTCGTTGGCCGATCAATTGTTTCTCAGCATGGGATTCTGCGCGTCGAGCATCATCGACTATCCAGAAAAGATCACGCGGTATCAGCAAATTTCGCGGTCGGAATTGTCCATCGGTCGCAAGTTCTGCTTTACGCGCGTGCTGCGTGGTGGCACGAGTGACACCGGCATCGTCAGTGCAGCGTAAACGGTTCTCACCTTCAACGAGCGTAACGCACCATGGATTCTGATCTTGCCGCCATTCTTGTCACGGGAGTGGTCGTGGTCATCGGATTTCCAATCGCCCGTGCTATTGCCGGACGCATTGCTGGGTCGACACCTGGGCCTTCACAGGCCAATCTGTCAAACGATTTGACGGCGCGATTAGATCGTATCGAACAGATGATGGAAGTCACGCAACTCGAAGTTGAACGCATCTCCGAAGGGCAGCGTTTTACAACGAAGCTGTTGACGGAGCGTGCGACATCGAAAAATGAGGAGCGCGCGAGCTAGCGTTTGCCGTTGTGAGCGATCTTGACCACATCGTACATCGCAAGCTGCACACCGTGCCCAATATTTATTGTATCGAGTGCTGTGATGCGGATTGAGTCCGACACTAACGCGATGGACGCTGGGTGCCACTCCCGTAGATCGGGTCGCAGCCGCTCTATAAGTACGGCACGTGTCCACACACCTTTGATCGTGTCGCGCCACGCCAGATGTCGCGAATCTGAACAAAGACACACCACGCTCGCCCGACGGACACCCAGCGCGACTCCAAGTTGACCGGCCTGCATCCAGTTCCGGGTGAGCAATACGGGCGGTGTCGCGGCAAACCGGCCTAATGCTTCGAGTCGACGCACCGCGCCATCCCACGACACGGTGTCACGGGTCGGTTCCGAGGCGCGCGCGCGGTCCGACAACAGCGCATCGACAATGCCCCAACGCATTTGCGCCAGCAACACGAGTACAACAACCGACGTGGCGAGTACACTGCTTCGCATCCACCGCACGGGCCACGCGGCGCGGCGACTCGTCGCGTCATCTGCCCATGCGCCAAGCAACGGAAACACAAATAGCCAGCCGGGCGCCTGCCAATGCGGAAGTCCGCGAACACCGCCCAGTGTGACAAGTGTGAACAGTGCGATTGGTACGATGGCCAGACACACGCAATACCATCGCGCGATGTCTGTCGGCCCGACACGCAACGCGTGCCACAGGGCGATGAGTAACGGGACCGCAATCCATGGCAATAACCACAATATCTGACCACTCACATTTTCGACGAACGGAGCAAGCGCCACACTGTGCGGCACCGCCCGTGCGCCTTGAAATGCGAAGGAGACCCACTGGTGTGTTGCGTTCCACCACACGATAGGTACTACCGCGATCGTCGCAATCGCGACTGCCCACCACGGTCCTGGCGTACGCAGCAATCGTCGTCCATTTGCTGTTGTGAGTATGAAAAGCAACACACCGCCCGCAAGAAGCACCGCGTGGTACTTGGAAAGCAGCGCGAGGCCGAATGCAACGCCAACGGAAGGCCAACGCCACCATCGCGCGACTTCGTGCGACCCGTGCGCTTGACTCGTCGGAGTGCGCACGACGAGCATCGGCGCCATTAACAGCGCGCCAACGCTGGTGGCGGCGACGAGCGGACCATCTGGTAGCACCCATGTACCCGTCGTGACACCAAGGACCCCACTGAGGGCCAACGCACCTGCAGCGAAGCGACCCGCGCGCTCGGTAAATAAGTACGTCGTCAGCGACGCGATCGCCCAGAGGGTTAGCGTGAACAGCAACACGAACGGCAGGCGCACCCACAGCGGGTTCGTACCGCGCGACATCTCCGTCATGACGCCCGCCATCCAAAAATGCAGCGGCGGGTGGTCGAAATAACTGAGCGAAAACGGACGAGCGACCGTGAGCGCGTACGACTCG
>JANYFO010000036.1 GCA_025362635.1 Gemmatimonadaceae bacterium
CCGTCGGTCACGGTGATTGTGCCGGCGTATCGTGAAGAACGGGTCGTGGTCCGCACCGTTGAAAGTTTGCTTGCACAGCAGTACACAGGATCGCTGCAAGTCATCGTCGTTGATGATGGAAGTCCGGATAACACGTACAACGTGGCGAAGGCGGCGTTTGACGGTGATGCACGCGTGACCGTGTTGCAAAAATCGAACGGCGGGAAATCGTCCGCGTTGAACTTTGGCATCGAGCACGCCGCAGGTTCGATCGTCATTGGACTTGATGCCGACACCCTCTTTGAGCCGGACACCGTGGCGCAGCTCGTGCAGCCGCTGGCCGACCCACACGTCGCCGCCGTCGCTGGCAACGCCAAAGTCGGTAATCGCTTGAACCTGATTACACGATGGCAGGCCGTCGAATATGTCACGAGTCAAAATCTTGATCGACGTGCGTTCTCGTTGCTTAACGGCATCACCGTCGTGCCGGGTGCCGTTGGTGCGTGGCGACGTGACGCGGTGGCCGCCGTGGGTGGTTTCTCACACGATACGCTGGCCGAAGATCAAGACTTAACGTTGGCGTTATTAGAACGTGGACATCGGGTGGCGTACGCGCCGGATGCAATCGCGTGGACGGAGGCACCCGACACCGTCAAAGGGTTGCTGAAGCAGCGCTTTCGTTGGAGCTTTGGCACACTCCAATGCATGTGGAAGCATCGCTACGCGCTGCTACGTCCGCGATACGGATCGCTCGGCATGATCGCACTTCCCAACACGTGGATTTTCCAACTGCTGGTGAATGCGATTGCGCCATTAGCCGATTTGATGTTCGTTTTAAGTTTGTTCTCAGTTTGGTTGACTGGCCGCGAACATGGGTCCACTTATGCGCTGGCATCGCTTGAACAAATTCTTACGCTTTACGCGCTGTTTCTGCTTGTAGACTGGGCGGCGGCGGTCATTGCATTCGTCGCTGAGCCTGACGAAGATTTTCGGTTGACATGGTTGGTCTTTTTACAGCGGTTTGCCTACCGACAATTCATGTACTGGGTGGTACTTAAGGCGTTCATGGCTGCAGCGCGAGGTGGGCTTGTTGGATGGGGCACGCTCGAACGCAAAGCAACGGTCGAACTGAGACAGTCGTGACGAGCACGACCACCGAAACGCCGCCGACGGGTAGTGTCGGCACCCCAACGCTGCATGGAAACGATGATGCGTGGCGTCGATGGTTGATGCCGGTGCTCACGCTCTTTGTGCTGATCATCGCCGCGTTTGCCATTCGCGCCGAGCTCCGGGTCACGAGCTATCGCGCCGTCATGCGCGGTGTGCAAGCCATTCCGACGCGGCAGCTGTTGGATGCGTTGGTCGCAACCGTCGCGTGTTATTTCGTGTTGCCGCTGTACGACTTGTTGGGGCTGCGTTATGCACGGAAAAGAGTGCCGCTGGGCAAATCGTACTTAGCGTCGTTTTTCGCGTACGCGTTTGCGCAAATTCTTGGCTTCTCCGCCATCACTGGCGGTGCATTTCGTTTGCGGTTTTGGACCGCAAGTGGATTGAGTACCACCGATGTCTTGCGCGCGGCCACGTTTTCCGCCGTTGGTTTTTGGGTGGGGATTCTGACCGCCTGCGGTATGGCGCTCAGCATTGAACCGCTTCCTCCTACGCTGTTGACGTATGCGTCTGCGGCATGGTTGCGCGCGGTTGGCATGTTTCTCTTGCTCGCGGTTGGGTCGTACCTCGTGCTCAGCAGTATTCGCAAGAAGCCCGTGTTTTTTGGAGGCGTTGCGTTCGATGCGCCTGGGTTACCGTTGGTGTCCGTGCAGTTCGTCGTCGCAATTGTGGATTGGGTATTGGCAGGCGTTGTCGCGTGGGTGCTGTTGCCTGCGGCTCCAGGACTCACTTTTATAGAATTTCTTGGACTGTTTGCGTTAGCGCAGGGCGTCGGGCTGGCCAGTCATGTGCCGGGTGGTCTTGGCGTCTTCGACACCTTGATGGTGTTACTGTTGGCGCCGTACATCGGTGCTGAAGCGGCTGCTGCGTCAATGGTGGCGTATCGGGTGATTTACTATGTGCTTCCGTTCGCGGCGGCATGTCTCGTGTTGGCGCTAATGGTTGTGCGGAAGCGTGCGCGACTCATTGGCGACGCAGCGAAGGCCACCGCACGTGTTGCCGGTCGATGGGGGCCAACCGTGCTGCCGACTGTGTTAAGTGCGGCAACATTTGGTGCTGGTCTCGTGCTGCTGCTCTCTGGCGCAACGCCAAGCGAACGCGGTCGATTGGCGTTGCTCGATCGCTTGTTGCCGCTCAGCGTTATCGAGCTGTCGCACTTAACGGGCAGTCTTCTCGGTACGGCGTTGCTCGTGCTCGCGTGGGCACTGCGCCGTCGTCTTGACGCAGCGTGGGGCCTTACCGTCGTCGCGCTTGTCGCCGGTATATCTGCGTCGTTGCTCAAGGGACTTGATTACGAAGAGGCGGCGCTTCTTGGCTGTGTGTTGCTGATTCTCATCCCCAGCCGCGGCGCGTTTCATCGACGCGCGGCGCTCTTTGCCGAACCGTTGGAACCCGAGTGGATTCTCGCGATTGTGTCAGCAGTTGGTGCAAGTGTGGCGTTTGGTTTATTCGCCTATCGACACGTAGACTACGACAGCAATCTCTGGTGGCAGTTTCGGCGAAATGCGGATGCGCCACGCTTTATGCGCGCGACATTTGCCGTGTTGGGAAGTGTCGTCGTGCTGGCAATGTGGCGACTATTGCGACACGCTCCTGGTGATCCTGGTTTGCCGGACGTGCCGATGCTTGAGCGTGCCTCCCGCATTGTAAAGCTGTCGCACGATACGCGCTCCAATCTTTCGCTCTTGGGCGACAAGGCATTGCTCATGGACGAACGCGACAGTGCCATGCTGATGTACGGTGTTGAGGGGAGAAGTTGGGTCGCGCTTGGTGATCCAATTGGTGACGAGGAGGCATCCGAGAATCTTGCGTGGCGCTTTCATGAAATGGCGGACCGTCACGGTGGTTGGACGGTGTTTTATGAGGTCGGCACTGAGCGATTGCCGCTGTATATTGACCTCGGTTTGTCGCTGCTGAAACTCGGCGAGGAGGCCACGGTACCGTTGCACGATTTTTCGTTGGATGGCAATCGTCGCAAGGGCTTGCGTCGCGCGCTGCGTGATGCGGAAAAGCGCAACGTGGAGTTTGAGATTGTGCCTGTGGAGCGCGTTCCGTCGATCATGCCCGTCATTCGTGGAATTTCTGATCGGTGGCTTGAGGACAAGAGTGTACGTGAGAAAGGATTTTCGATGGGCCGCTTTGACGAAGCGTATTTGCTCAATCATCCGATGGCGTTAGTGCATGTGGACGGCCAACCGGTTGCGTTTGCCAATGTATGGTGCGGTGGCGACAAGTCAGAATTGAGTGTTGATCTCATGCGATGGACCCCCGCTGCGCCGCCGGGAATGATGGATTATTTGTTCGTACAACTGATGTTGTGGGGACGCAACGAAGGCTACGGGC
>JANYFO010000049.1 GCA_025362635.1 Gemmatimonadaceae bacterium
TGGCCCGCTGATCGACTCGCACGCGAGGTCGTGCGCCTGAACGCCGAAAGCAGTCAGGATGAACTCGAGCTATTACAACTCCTGTATGTCGACCTCGAGCCCGCCATTCAAAGCACGTTTCTTGACGCGGCCGGTGTCGCACATGAGAACGGCAAGATTGCCGAGGATATCGAGCCACCGTACGCGGATGCCGCCGCTTCCGTTCGCGCTGCCGCCGCTGTCCAAGCTCAGCATGGTGAAGACGGCGTACGCTATATCAAAACGCTTGTTCGCTACAACCTCGCGGCATGGCCGGGGCTTGATGCGGTGCTTGCAGGTATCGAATCACATGCGTAGCGGTGTTCTCGCAGCCACACTGCTCATCGCATTCCCAGCGACAACCGTGACCGCGCAAAAGATGCTCGGCGTCATTCCGGGCATCGAAGTATTGGTCAGTGACTCATTGCACCTCATTCAAGGGAAGCGTGTCGGGCTACTGACAAATCACTCTGGCCGCGATCGTCAAGGCACAAGCACGATCGATCTTCTATTTAAGGCACCGGGAGTAAAACTCACCGCACTCTACGGCCCAGAGCACGGCATTCGCGGGATCGCGAAGGCCGGAGAAAAGATCAGTTCGAGTGTCGATTCCGCCACGGGGGTCAAGGTGTACTCGCTGTATGGTGACGTCGAGTCCCCAACGGCTGACATGTTGAAGGATGTGGACGTAGTCCTGTACGATATTCAAGACGTCGGCGCCCGCGTGTACACATTTCAGTGGACATTAGCGCTCCTTGCAGCGAAGGCGAACAAGCCAATCATCGTCCTCGATCGACCCGATCCAATTCGCGCGGATCGATTTGAGGGCAACATTCTCGATCCGCAATTCGCCTCGCTCGTCGGACAATATCCGGTCGCGTTGCGCTACGGACTCACGCCGGGCGAACTACTGCGGTTTCTCGTCGGTGAGAAGTTGCTCACGGCGAACGTCACCGTGATCCCCATGAAAAACTATCGTCGTCGCATGTGGTACGACGAAACGCGGTTGCCACGTATCAATCCGTCGCCAAATTTGCGAAACAGCAATGCCGAACTGCTTTATCCGGGCACAGTATTTTTTGAGGGTACGAACGCGACGGAAGGACGGGGGACGGAAGATCCATTTGCGCTGATTGGCGCGGCATATCTTACGGATTACATCAGTGTCGCTGCTGAGCTAAACGCGCTCAAATTGCCAGGTGTGCGTTTTGACACAGCCACCCGCAGCATTGAAGCCGGCTACAAGTTTGGTGGCCAAACCATTCCGATGATTCGCATTCGCATCACAGATCGCAACGCAGTGCGTCCGGTCGAACTCGGCCTTCGAATGCTGCGTGTTTTTTACGCCCGACACCCAACCGAGTTCAAATGGCGTGAGCCGTCCGTGAACGCCGCGGGACGCACACGATCCATCGATCGTTTGGCCGGTACAGATCAACTCACCAAAGCGGTCGAACAGAACACGGTCGACGCACTCGTGAAACAATGGGATGCCGACGCATTGAAATTTGCGATGCAAGTCAAACCATACCTCTTGTATCGATAACCAAAACGACAAACGGCTGCCACCGTGTGGTGACAGCCGTTTGTTTATCTCTCGGGGCTACCAGTCCAAGCGCATCCCGACCTGCCCCTGCCGTGCGCCGTACGCACCCGTGGGAATCCCGTATGACGCGACCGCAGTGCCGGTTGCCGTAAACTGCGTTGCTCCGTACGAGAGGTTGTTATTGAAATTGAACACGTTAAATACCTCAGCCGACACGCTGACTTTCTTTCCGTTCCAATCGAACAACGGTCTCGCGAGTCGCAAGTCGACGGTGCGATACCAGTTGTCCCACTTGTTGGATGGACGCGCCGTACGAATGCCGCTCGTTGTTGGCGTGCCGCCCGTATAGTCATCGCCCGTGATGTTATTAAGATTGATGTCTCTACCATCAATCGACAAAAATGGACGCGGACTCGCAAACGTGGAGATTGACGAAAAGGTAAATCCCAACGGTGCTGGCAAAACGTTTGAAAGGACGAAGCGATGCCGCTCATCGCCCGTGGTCCGCTGTCTATTGAAAAGAAAATCGTACGTAAAATTCGGCAACGAGGCGGTGTCAAAATCACCTTCATACCAGCCGAGTGTGTACGCAATATTTACGCGAGCTTTCCGGCGCTGCCACGTACCCTGGAGCAACACCGCCGAGTAGTCGGACTTTCCAACGTCGTCCCACAAGACAATGTCGCCGTAGGCTGCCGTCAACTTTCTTGCACTCGGCGTCACCGACTTATCGAGGTAGTTTGGATTGCGCTGCACGTAGAGATTATCCATGTGCTGACGCACATAGTCCACGTTCAACCCAAATTCACTGGTGAGTTGATGGCCGACTCCGAGCGACATTTGTCGGCTGTGCGGCGTCTTCATATCTGTTTTCACAAGGATCGGCGCGGGCGAACCGGAAAGTCCGGCAATAACGCGTGCGCGTAACACTGCCGGGTCCGTCGTGCCTGGGTTTGTGAAGTTGTAAGTTCGCCAGGTCGAGTTTTTGCGCTCTTGGAAACCGATGAAACTCGTTACGCGATCGTAAATAATGCCAAATCCGCCGCGGACGAATGTCTTGTTCTTACTGGTTGGATCCCACGAAAAGGACGCGCGCGGCGAGACGTTGCCCAGTTGGTTTTTGCGATTGCCCGTATTGAGAAAATTAGTGAGAGCGGGTATCGCTTTTAAGATTGGATCGCTCGCCCACGGCACCGTATACTTGTTGTTGATCGTATTGATTTCGGCGTCGTGCCGCACACCGAGGGCCAACGTAAAGTTGGGTTTGATGCGCCACTCGTCGTTGAGATACACGCCCGTGGTCACGCCGGTCGCCTCTGCGCGCGCGTCGCTAATACCGTTCGGATCCGTGAAGCCCACAGCGATTGATGCCGTGTTTGGCAACGACGACGTATCGGTCAGGAAATTGAACGACCCGTTCCTGTTGTTGGGAAATGTTTGACTCGCTGAGATTTGACTCAACTCAACGCCCGCCTTCAACACGTGTGAACCCGACGCATTATCAATGTTGAACGTCGCCCGATCGACGATTCGTAGATGCGTTTCCTTCAGCGTTAACGGAAAGCCCGCGGTTCCAAACACGATACCAGGATACGTGAACTGGGGCCCCGGTTTCAGCGGCGCTTCGTTGTGATTCCAGTTCACCAATTGCAAACTGGCTTCGTTTACAAAATTGCCGCTCTTTGCCAAGTACCGCTGACGAAGTTGACCTGTGTAAATCTTGTAGTCTTGGCTGATCCCGCCATCCTGTGACACACGCGCACCGAAGTTTCCTTCGCCCTTGAGGTAGCGCGCCGACACCATCGCGTCGTACGTAATCTGCGGGCTTTGCACCCATGTGAGACGTGTGAACAGGGTGTGATTTTTGTTGGGTGCGAGAAACGAACCTTTGTACGCCGCCCACGGTCCACTCGTGGGATTCACGTCCAGATAAAAATTGGTTGACGAGAGCTCATAGCTAGTGGCAATGAACAGTTTGTCTTTGACCAGCGGACCCCGAATGTTGAATCCCAACTGCTCGCGTGCGAAATTCGGCACCACCGTTTGAAAGGCGTTTCGCGCAATGACGTTTTTATTTTGGTAGAACCCAAAGGCAGATCCTTGCCACTTGTTCGTACCACGTCGGCTCTCTGCGCTGATCACATAGGAGCCGGCGCGCGTATACTCGGCATCGTATGGATTGACATACACGCGGAATTGCTCAATTCCTTCCTGCGGAAGTGGCGATCCCGTTTGCCCAAGCCCAACGATATTGCCGTTGTAAAGACTCTTCATCTCAACGCCGTCCATG
>JANYFO010000070.1 GCA_025362635.1 Gemmatimonadaceae bacterium
GAAACGGCGGTTTCACGCGGAGGCGCGGAGGACGCGGAGGACGAACAACTACAAAATGGAAAGTGGTTTCTCTGCGCGTCCTCCGCGCCGCCGCGTGAAACCCGCAGTTATTGTTGACACATCCTCGTCCGGAGTTTCGATGCGATTTTACCGTAGCTTTGTCATGCTCCTGCTGCTCGCTGTCACCGCGTCCTCCCTCCACGCGCATGACATGTTCTGGCGCCTCACCTCGTTCTTCGTCGCGCCGCAAACGGCGCTGCGTATGCCCTTGCTGAACGGCACATTCTCGAAGAGTGCAAATGCGATCGAGTGGGCTCGCGTCGCGGACCTCAGTGTGGTCGCGCCGACGGGGCGCACGAAGTCGGACAGCGTACATTGGGACGCGCGCACGGATACCTCATGGATGAGCTACACTACGGGAGCGGCGGGGACGTATGTTGTCGGTCTGTCCACAAAGCCCACCGAGTTTCAACTCGACGCCAACGCGTTTAACGCGTATTTGGCCGATGATGGAATTCCGGATGTGCTCGCGGCACGACGGAAAGACGGCTCTCTGACGAAGCGCGCGCGCGAACGGTACTCGAAACACGTGAAGGCCATTTTCCAAGTGGGCAACACGCATACCACGGCCTGGCAGACTCCACTCGGCTATCCCGCCGAAATCGTTCCATTGTCCAATCCGTACGATGTGCATCCCGGGGGAACACTTCGTGTGCGATGCCTCGTTGACGGCGTGGCGGTCGTCAATCAGCTCGTACTTGTGGGCGGTCGCATTGGTGCGAGTGGCGATACACGACTTCCTACACAAACGCTGCGCACGAACAACGAGGGGATTGCGACGATTCAACTTCCCCGCGCCGGACGCTGGTACATAAAGTTCATTCGCATGCTGCGGGTGTCCGATGGCACGGTGGACTATGAATCCAAGTGGGCGACGTTAACCATGGAAGTCAGGGAGTAGGGAGTAGGGAGTAGGGAGTAGGGATTAGGGATTCCTCCTAGCGCAGTGTCCCGTATTACTCGACATTTTATCAGCGCGCGGATTTGCTCACTTTCCTCCGAACAACATTCACATGTCTCGATGCATCTACAGCCTTGCTGCACTTGTCCTTGGTGCATGCAGCATGCAGCACAATGCTCCACCGTCGCAAGTGCGCACGTCGTCAGCCATGCCCGCCGGTATGCCCATGGACGATCACATGGCACACATGAGCGCGGCTGACATTGCGGCGCCGCGTATTCTGGTTGACGGCGTCGAACGGTCGAAGCAAAACGCGCAGGGCATGGCTGGATTGCCCGCCAGCGCAATCACCGCAGAAGCGCGATTGAAGGCGTCACCCCGTCATTCTGAGTGGGTGAAGATTGCCTGGGAGGCAGGGTCGACCGACTCGTTGATGGCATTTGTCGTGTATCCAACCACCAAGACCAAGGCACCAGTTGTCGTGGTCGTCCATGAAATCTTTGGACTGAGTACGTGGGTGCGCGGCGTTGCCGATCAAGTCGCAGCAGAAGGATTCATTGCCGTCGCGCCGGATATGCTTTCTCGCGTGCGCGGTGGACCAAGCACCGTTGAACTTGCAAGCGATACCGCAACGAAGCTCATTCGTGGCATTGGATCAGCGGAGCGCAACAAAGCCGTCACTGCGTCTGCAAACTACGCAATGATGTTGCCGTCGGCGCGACAGAAGTATGGCATCATCGGCTACTGCTGGGGTGGACAGACGGTGTTTATGCACGCGATCAACAACGGCGTGAAAGGATTTGCGGGCGGCGTGGCGTTTTACGGGATGCCGTACACCAAAGGCGGCTCGCCGGCCACGGCCACCACGGCCGCAGTGCCGGCCACAATCGATGCCGATTCACTCGCGAAAATCAAGATGCCGGTGATGTTGCTAAGCGGTTCGAAAGACGCGCGCATCGGTGCCTCAATGCCGGCGCTCGATTCCCTGATGAAGCATCTCGGCAAGAATTACTCGGGCACAAACTACGAAGGCGCGACACATGGTTTCTTGCGTGCGCAGGACGATCCAAAAGCAACGCGCGACGTGACCGAAGAAGCGGCGAATGTTGCGGCGACGAAAGACGGGTGGCCGAAGACGGTCGCATTTTTGAAAAAGAATTTGGGCGTGAAATAAACGCATTTTGATGTACGCCCGTGGTGTAGATCACGGGCGAGTGGACGTCCAACGAACTCGATCGATTCTCGCACGACGGCAACACGTACCAGCTTGTCTCCAACACCACACGTCGGCACGCTCTCGCGCAGAAGTGTGACGGTAATTTCCGCGTCGGAATAGCCAAGTATTGGATCGTGGACCGATAAAGTCGCACCATTTGCGTGATCACGCCGGATGCCGACGATGTGGTGATCGACTTGCACTTCACAGGGCAGTTCGTTGAACGCGACCGACGAACGCCTCTGTGATGTTGCCGCATACTCCACGACGCGCTCAGGAAAATCTGAGCTAAACTCTTGTACACTCGGTCCGACAACAGGCGAGGTGCGACAGCCGCAGTCAGACCAGCGAAGGTGGAGACAAACATGAATGCTGCGCTTTACGAGTTTGTCACGACGGCGAACATTCCGGTCGCGCACGCGTGTGAAGTGGGCGTATACTTGCCCGACACGTCAAACGTGCTCGGTTGGATCAATGACGGCATACGCACCACGTTGGTCGAGTGCGATCCGTTGATTATCACGGTGCTGCGTCAACGGTTCTCAACTAATACGCACGTACGCATCGAAGCCGTTGCCGTTGCGGATGAAGTGGGACACCTCACGTTGTATCGCACCGCAGCGTCCACCTTTGGACAAAACGTGCCAAATGCACCCGCGTTAGCAAATGATGGCTATCAGCGAGCGGAGTCTGACGCATTCTCCGTGCAAGCGGTGACGTTTGATGTGATCGACGACGGAAGCATCGATGTGCTCTCAATCGATATTGAAGGTGGTGAATGGTATGTGTTGCGACACTTGCGTAG
>JANYFO010000077.1 GCA_025362635.1 Gemmatimonadaceae bacterium
TGCTGGACGCACCCCGGATGGGTGGCCGAGTGGTTGAAGGCGCACGCCTGGAAAGCGTGTGGGCGGGAAACCGTCTCGCGAGTTCGAATCTCGCCTCATCCGTTGTCCCGCCAATGGCTCACGCCATTGGCGGGATTCGTCTTTCTATCGCGAATTTCGTACTCGTTGTAAACACGTCTACAGTTGACGTTTAGAACGTCAGCGGCTGGTCAGCGCGTGACCCACGGATTCATGTGCGTCGAATCGGTAAGGAAGGTCGAATCGGTGAGCGAACGCAGGAACGCAAGAAGATCTAGCTTTTCGCTCGGGCTAATGCGGAAGCCCGCTACAAAAGCATGTTTGTACGGATTGCGGCGCCCGATACCCGGCGCAGGTCCTGCGGTCAGCGTGCGCCCACCGCCGGCGTAGTGATCAATCACGTCCTCGAGTGTCGCCACGCTTCCGTCATGCATGTAGGGATAAGTGACGGCCACGTTGCGCAGGGACGGGATTTTGAAACGACCCATGTCCGAAAGGACGCCCGTGGAAGCGAACAGCCCCGTGTTCGGCGCAGCGTACGCGCCATTGCCACCGACGTTGTACAGCCCCGTGTTCGCAAATTGCGGCGCAATCGGTGAGACGCCGCCCATTCGCACGGCATTTGTAAACAGCACGCCGCTGTGACAACGCGCGCATTGCAGCCGATCGCTCGCAAAAAGTGTCGCGCCGCGCTGCGCGTCTTTGGGAAGCGCGTGCGTATCCCCACGCCGAAAGCGATCATAGGGCGAGTTCCCCGAGATCAAGGTGCGCTCGAACGCCGCAATCGCGCGCGCCACATTGTTTACGGAGATCTGCGCTGTGTCTGTCGCAAACGCGACGACGAACAACGCACGATAGAGGGGAACGTCGTACAGGCGCTGCAAAACGCGCACCTCATGCCCACCCATGCCGAGTTCCAACGGCGCGTCGCCGAGTAGTGGGATGCGTACCTGCGCCTCGAGGCTGGTCGTCTTGGGATCGGCCCAGCCAAGCGTTTGCTGGAACGCCACGTTCGACAATGCCATGCTGTTGCGTGGATGCAGTCGACCGCCCGAGCCAAGCGGCAAGTTGCGTCCGTCGGCGAACGCCTTCGACGGCTTGTGGCAGGTCGCACAGGAGACGGCGCCATCGTTCGAGAGGCGCGGATCGAAGAACAGCCGACGACCAAGTAAAACCTTGGCGTCGTTCATCGGATTGTCCGCGGGGACAATCGGCGTCGGAAAACCCGCGGGAAGATGCCAGCGAAACTCAGCCGGATCGCCGCTCGGCGCGATCCCGACTGGCAAGTCCGTCGTAAGCGTGCCGCCGCAGGCCGACGCAACCAGTGCACACGTCATCGCGATCGCTGAAGCGACAACGCACCAGACAGGGTGCGTTCGGTGCGTCTCGCGAGCCGTAATTCGAACGGGGGCCAAGTGACGCACCCGCATGCGGCGATGACTCGCCGCAGTCTCGCTTCCGCCCACTGTGTAAACCTCAAAATCGTAATTGTAGCTTTAACGACAATCTTACAATGTAGCGAACTCTGCATCATTGACACAACGAGATACGAACACTACCGTCTTACGCGTTAGTCTCAGTACTGTAACAACGCGTTCACCTTTTTGAGGAAGGTCTGATGTTTCTTGACGATGGGTCGGGTAGATCCGTAGTGAGGACGCGCATCGCGGCACTCATGTCACTAGTGCTGTTTGCGGTGACCACAGCTCACGCGCAGGCTGGCGCGGTGGCCCCGAAAGGCACCGTCGCAGGCACGGTCATTGATGCGGCGACAAGACGAGCGCTAGGCGCCGTCAAGCTGCAGATCGTGGGCGACGCGAACCTTGCGACAAGCACGGATGAGCACGGGCGCTACACAATTCGGAACGTGCCCGCGGGCTCGCGTATGCTGCGCGCAGTCCGGATCGGCATGGCGCCAATCCTACAATCAATCACGATCCGCGGCGGCGACACGATTCGTGTCGACTTCCAAATGAACATTAGCGCCGTCGAACTTTCGCAGGTCGTCGTCACCGGCACCGGTGGCGCCGTTGAGAAGCGGCAGGTAGGCGCATCTATTGGTAGCATCGATGCGGCCGCACTGACTGACCAGATGGTGGTGAACGACGTCGGTCGGTTGCTCTCGAACAAGGTCACCGGCCTGCGCGCTACGACCGTCGGCGGCGGCGTCGGCTCGGGTCAGGATATTCGCATTCGCGGCACCGCCTCGCTCTCGCTGAGTCAACGGCCCGCTGTTTACATCGACGGCGTGCGTGCCGATACGCGTGCGACAGAGTGGTTTAGCGGCGGTGCATGCTGCTCATTCGGCGGCGGCGCCTCCACCGACCGCATGGGCGATCTCAATCCGAACGATATCGATCGCATCGAGGTGCTGAAGGGCGCTGCGGCCGCGACGCTCTACGGCTCCGAAGCGACGAACGGTGTTATCCAGATTTTCACTAAGCGTGGGCGCTCGGGTGAACGTCCGACCGAGTGGAACATGAGCCTCGGCACAGGCTTCGAAGAATTACGCCACAACATGCCGACAACGTTGTTCCCGCAATTCACCGGAACCGACGGCACGCGCGCGCTCGACGCCAATAAGACGTTGATCAAGCGGGGCCCGTATCAGGCATTCGATCTGAGTGCAGCGGGCGGCGGGCAACGCACATCGTACTTCTCGTCGCTGCAACTGTCGAAGGAAGTCGGCTCTATCCAGCCCAACGATCAGACGAAGGCGTCGCTGCGTCTCAACCTGATGTTTCAGGCAAACGACAAGTGGACCATCGAGACCAAGTCAGCGTACACGCGCAACCTGATCAATGAGATCCAAGCCGGCAACAACTGGACGGCGCTCTTGGGCAACGCCATCAACGGCAACCCGCGCAGTGCCACCCTCGCGCGTCCATATGGCGAAGCGTGGGTGCCGGTGCAAGACATTGAGTCGATGACGACGCAGTCAGACGTCGATCGCTGGGCCGGCGGTATCACAGCCACGCACGCGACGATCGCCAACATGACGAATCGGTTCACGCTCGGTGTCGACGCAACGAATGATCACAAAAACCGATTTTTCCCGTACGCTGGTCAGTTCGGGCCGGCCGGTGTCACCAACGGCCAGAAGAATCTCGGCATACGCAACTACAAGTCGTACACGGTCGACTACCTAGGCCAGTACGCCTTTAAGTTGCCACTCGGCATTTCGTCGAACCTTTCATGGGGCGCGCAGGGCTTCTGGGACATCGAGTCACTGCTCATCTCCGTCGGTAACACGTTCGCCGGGCCGGGCGTGAATTCGCTTAGCGCCGCCGCGACGACGCAGGCCTCCGAGAGCTACACGGAAACGATCAACATCGGATACCTCGCGCAAAATCGCCTGTCGTGGAAAGACCAGTTGTTCATGACTGTGGGCATTCGCATGGACGGCAACAGCGCGTTCGGCAAGAACTATGGCTATAAGAAGTATCCGAAGATCGACCTGTCGTACGACATGACAAAGGGCGGCTATCTGCCGTCGCAGCTGAGCTCCGCGCGTATTCGCGGCGCGATCGGTCAGGCCGGCAAGATGCCCGGCCCATTCGATTCATTTACGAGCTACGCGTCAACGCCCGTGTTCACGTCGGGCATCGGCATCGTGCCGCTCAACCCGGGCAACGCGAATTTGCGCCCCGAGCGCTCCACCGAGAAGGAAGTCGGATTCGAGGCCGGTCTGCTGCACGACCGCGTCGGCATTGAGGCGACGTGGTACTGGCAGACCACGAGCGATGCGATCGTACCGAAGGCGTTCCCGCCATCCGCCGGCTTTACAACCGCGCAGAGCATCAACATCGGCGAGATCCAGAATCACGGTTGGGAAGCGTCGGTCAACTATAAGGTCTTCGCCAACGGCAAGACCGACTATACCACCGGCTTTAAGTTCGACGGCACCAAGAACAAGCTCACGAATCTCGGCGGCGTGACCCTGGGCAGCAACTCGTATCGCCTCGGCTATCCCATCGGCGGCGTGTGGGATCGAGTGCCGACCGGATTTTCCGTACAGCAGACGGGCACCAGCCCGATCGACAACAAGCCGTGTCCGAGCTATGGCTGCCCCATCACCACGCGCAGCGACACCGCCAGATTCCTCGGCCCGGGACTGCCCACGTTTAACGCGTCGTGGTCCAACCAACTGCGCTACGGTCCGCTCACGTTCTACGCGCTCATCACCATGGAGCGCGGTGCGACGTTCGGCAACGGCGATCGTGCGTACCGCATTCGGCAGGGTGGCGCGGATGAGTACCTCAGCGCGCTTGGCGCCGCCGGTGCGCGCACTTTTAAGGCGGACTCCATCGCGCAATTCGCGAGCATTCTCAACTACTACGACAGCCGAAACAACGTACGGTTACGGGAACTCTCGCTGGCGTGGGCGCTGCCGGACGGCCTCTCGCGTCCAGTGGGACTTGGCGCGTCGACGCTCACCTTCTCCGGACAGAATCTCTGGTGGTGGGATCACTGCAACTGCGTCGATCCGAACATGAACTGGGGCGGCGCAAGCTCGTTCACGTTCAACAACGGATTTTTGATGCAGCCAGCGCCGCGGTTGTTCCGCATGCAGATCCGGACACGCTTCTAGTCGCCGATCCCACTTATTCTCACGAGAGATCCATCATGAGACACACGTTTAAACGGGCCGGCGTTACCCGAGTCGCGCGCAGCGCGATCGCGTTGGGTGTGCTTTTCGCGACGATCAGTTGCAAAGGCATCCTCGATGTGCCGAACCCGCAAGCCTTCGGCAACGAAGCGCTGAACAACGCCATCATTCTTAAAACCGTCACGGACGGCTCCGAAGGGTTACTGCAACACGCCTTCGACGACTTTATCGTGGTCACGGAGCTCTTAAGCGACGAGATGGTCTCGACCTCCACGTGGATCGACTGGGAGGACATCTCCTTCGGTCGAGTACGTCACGACTGGCCGACCGCCGGTTCCTTCTCCGATCCGATGGACCAGCTCCTACGCACGCGTTTCGCGGCGCAGAGCGCACGCACTCGCGTGGAAAGCGTCCTCGGCCCTGGGGCGAGCACGAGTGCGCTCCTCGCACAAGTTTTGACCGTTGACGCGATCACCGACCTGCTACTCGGCATGGGATGGTGCGAGGCACCTCTCGCTCCCAGTACGCAACGTGCGCCGGAAGCGGATCTCTTCAAGCAGGCCATCCAGAAGTTCACTACGGCCCTCGCATCAGCGCAGGCGATCACCGGCGACGCAGCGGCAAAGACCAAGTGGACGGCCGTCGCGTATGCCGGGCGCGCGCGCGCAAACCTGCTTGCCGGCAACTACGCTGCGGCAGCCACAGACGCCGCGCAGGTGCCGGCCGGTTGGCAGTACGATGCGGTTTTTGCCGAAGGCGCGGCCTCCTCGCAGAGTCTCACGGGCAATCAGTTTAACCAAAACCGCAATCGCTCCGGCGGGCTGCGCGACATTTACCAGTCGCGAGTGCACGTCATCGATTCGACATCGACTGGCGAGTCGTACCTGCGCGACTGGTTTGCTCCGACAAGGGACGATCCGCGCATGGCGCTTCAACGAACGGCCAACCAGCTGGGCGTCAACAACCGAATCCCGTATTACGGTATCTCGAAATATGCGAATCGCGCGTCGCCGATCCGCATGTTCTCGAAAGTAGAGGCGACGCTGATCCAAGCGGAAGTTGCCATGCGCAGCAGCGATTTTGCCGCAGAAGCTTCATTTCTCAACAGTCTGCGGACGCGAACCGGTGTCGATTTGCCCTCAATTTCGGTGCCAACATCGGCGGCTGAGGCGCAAACCGCGCTGCTCAACGAGCGCATGGCGGAACTGTTTGTCGAAGGACATCGCCTGCAGGATCTCGCTCGCTTCAACCTTGTTGGACAGATCCTTGGCACTGGTCGCGCCACCAAGTTGCCGCTGTCGCGCAACGAAATCCTTGCCAATCCGAACATGAAGGACGGCGGTGGGGGTTGTCCGAATATTTCGTAGTCGCGGTGATGTAAGTACAACGAAACATGGGGCAGGCTTGCACGTTGCCTGCCCCATTTCTGTGGCGCACACTTTATCCGCATGGCATGGGCCCGACTGCACGTCTGTTCGATCGCGACTGCGTTACGCGTCGCGAGTTTTTTGAAGTGATCGGCGCAGCTGGCACCATCATGCTCGTCAACGCGTGCGGCAGTCGTGCCGCCGACATCACCACGCCGTCACTGAAGGGCACATTGAGCGGACAGGTCCGCGACCTGCAGGGTAAACCACAGGCTGGTCTGGGCACCCTGCTGCTGATGTACAACAGCGGTCGTCAGGTTGGCTTGCGTGCCACTCCAGATGCGAATGGTCTGTTCAAATTCCCCGCGATACCGGCCGGTGATTATCAGGTCCGCTTTGACGCGCCGGGCAAAGCCATCATAGCCGACCCGTTCGAAAATCCGATCCGCTTCAGCGTGGTTGGAGGTCAGGACAATTTCATCGCCGTCCCCGTGCAGCTTGGAGACT
>JANYFO010000091.1 GCA_025362635.1 Gemmatimonadaceae bacterium
CGCCACGAATCGACGGGAACCTTCAATGCGCTCTTGACTCGCCCACCGCGTGCTCGTGTCTGGATCCCCTTGTAAGGGATCTACGAGCGGTGCTGGTGGCGACGCGATTGGCTTAGCCGCCGCGTCTGGCGTGCCTGCCACGACAGGAGGCGTCGGTGTCACCGGTGGCGCAATCGCACCGCGCACCCGAAAGCCACGCGCATCTATCGGCAGTACTGGCCAGCCCGTCACGCCCGGAAAGTTAAAACTCGGCAGATTGGGATATGTGAATCGCGTGTCACCTTCGGGTACGCCGAAGTAGCACACGTACCCGAGCGGCACGCGCATTCGATTCTCCAGCAGTGCAGGAAAAAGTTTTTTTAACCATGGGCCGCATGCGAAGACATAGGCATCCCCACGAATGTTTGTGCCGTCGTCCATGACCACGCCGTCGAGTTGACCATTGCGGATGGATCCTAAACGGGCTCGACCAATGACCAATTTGACGCCCATCGATTGGCCAATCGCCGCTACGGCTTGCGTGCTTGCTCGGGCGCGCACCACACCGGCATCGGGCTCGGTGATGGCGATCGTGATGTCTTCTGCACCGATCACCGGCCAGCGTTTGCGCACCTCAGCGCCATTAATCACCTCATGCTTTACGCCGTTGGCTTTCCACAGATCGATCGTGTTCTTTATGAATGGTTCGTCGGCCGCACGCATGATGACGTCGCCTGTTTCATGAAAGAATTTTGTTTTGAACACCGGACCCCACTCGGCTTCGAAGAGGCGCCAGCGTTCTAGCGCGCTCCGTGCCCACGGCGTCCACAGTTCGCCGACGGCACGATCACCATACGAGGAGCGCACGCCGCGCGTCTCGTCGCCGCTCGTTGAACGGGAGTTGCCCGCTCCGTACGCGTCAATGAGCGTGACGCGCGCACCACGTGCGCGCAGATGATAGGCCGTCCATCCGCCCCACGCGCCCGCGCCGATAACCACTACGTGCCCAACGCCACTGTCGCGGACGCGCCGCTGTGCCTCAATGCCGTGCACCGGCGCCGCGTGCGCGAACGTGCCGCCCGTGGCGCCGCCGGTGGCGCAACCGGTGGCCAGCAGCGCGCCAGCGCTGACACCGGCGATTTTCAAAAATTCACGGCGAGCGATGGTGTCGGCGTCGGGGGTTTCAACGTCGGACGGAACGCGGTCGTACTTCATAGTGGTTAGTGGCTAAAGGGTTCGCGCGAAGATGTGAGTCGAGAACACCGACCGCAATCGTTGCGCTCGCCAAGTTTTCCGGCATATCCGTTGCTGTAGCGTTTACCGCAAGGCATTGCCAGCCACCTGTCGCTTCCTCACGTTCAAATCATGCCCACCAGTATTCCGATTCTGCGTCGATTTAGACGCATCAGCCTCGTTATCACGCTTTTGGCGGTACCAGCCATAGGTGCGCAGCCCCCCGTAACGGCGGTTGGTAGCGGCGCGTTCACCGACGAGCAAGCCGCGCGTGGTGAAAAGATATTTGGCGGTAAGTGTGCCGAATGTCACGAAAAAAAGGACGTGACCAATCCTGACTTTCGAAAGAAGTGGAACGGTCGCACTGCGCGAGATTTGTATGAACTGATCCGCACGACGATGCCGGACGACAATCCGGGATCGATGACACCGGATGAATACCTCGACATCGTGACGTATTTGCTCAAGGTCAATGGATTGCCGTCCGGCACGACCTTGTTAGTTGCGGATTCGACGGTGCTGACCGCCACGAAGCTGGATTTCCCACCCTCCGCAGCGCCTCCATCGCAACGGTGATCACCGACCGTTGTTTCAGCTTGTGATACTGCTGCATCTTTTTTCGTTGCACCCCGTCCCAAACGTATTGACAGTGAGTTACGGTTACCGTACCGTGACGCGTCCGAGCGAATGCCGTTGATGGCTGTCGGTTCGAGTCGTGCTTTTTTGATCTATCCCGCCAGCACTTCGTACCACTAGACTCCGCGCGCCTCGCGTGCGTGACTCTCCCTCTCGTCGCTCATCGTCGAGCGCGATTGCGCTCGCTCCACACGATGTACCCAGCGTTGGTGACCGCAAATCCACGTACGTGGTTGCGTTCATGACGGCTGTTGTTGGTTCCGACCACATCGCGGTGGTCGGTACGCGTTCCTGCCCAGGGGAGTAACCAGATGCATATAGGTCGGCTGGTCCAAGGAGTGACACGCATTACGCGTCGTGTGCTACGGCACTGTTGGAATTCAGGTGTGCTTGCAATAGTTGGTTTGACAGTCGTCTCGTCGACTTCGGTCTTGGCGCAGGCGCCCGGATCAGTTGCTGGGCGCGTGACGGACGTGGCCACGGGTGCGCCGGTATCGGCGGTGCGCGTGTTGGTGAGCGGCACGCAAAACGGTGCACTGACGGGCGACGATGGTCGCTTCACATTGCGCATTGCAAGCGCGGGCGCGATCGAGCTTGAGATTTCGCGCATTGGTTATGTCGCCAAGCGCGTGCCCGTCACGGTTGTCGCCGGACAACCGGCGGCGGTGAATATCACGATTGCGCAGGCGCCGTTCTCGCTTGCGGCGGTTGTCACGACCGTAACGGGTCAGACGAAAAAAGTGGAGCTCGCTAACGCCACGACGCAGATCAACGTTGGCGCAAAACTCGCCGATCTTCCCGTTACGAACATGGGAGGATTGCTTTCGGGCCGCGCCTCGAGCGTGCAGGTAGTCTCGACGGGCGCGACAGGGACGGGTTCGCGTATTCGTATTCGCGGCCAGAATTCGCTCTCGCTCAGCAACGATCCGATCGTCGTCATTGACGGTGTGCGCGCGACGTCCACGACCAACAACGGTATCGGCGTTGGTGGATCTGGAGCGTCTCGGTTGGACGACATCAACCCAGCTGAAATCGAGAATATCGAAATCATCAAGGGTCCGTCGGCCGCCACGCTGTACGGTACTGAAGCGGCCAATGGCGTTATCGTCATCACCACCAAGCGTGGCAAGTCCGGCGCAACGAAGTACAACGTGTCTGTAGAAAACGGTGTCATCACCGACCCCAATATCTATCCTGAGTTGTATTCGCTCTGGGGGAAGACGGGCACGTCGACCGTGTCGAACATCTGCTTGCTGACGGCCGTCTCAAGCGGCGCGTGCAAAGCGGACTCGCTGTCACACGGCAATGTACTGAAAATCAAGGGGCTGTCGCCAATTGATCAAGGCGCCCGCCAGCAGTACAACTTCCAAGCATCTGGCGGCAACGACCGCACGCAATTTTTCGTGTCGGCGCAGACAGAAAATGAGACCGGTACATATAAGATGCCAAGCCGCGAAGTCGCGCGTCTGCTTGCGTATCGCGGTGTCGATGCGCTTCCGTCCAGCCAGATGCGTCCGAATGCGCTCGCGCGCAACAGCTTGCGTGCGAACCTGAGTACGCAGTTGGCGCCCAACTGGTTCGTGCAAGTGTCGTCGGCATACGTCAACAGCAACACCCGTCTGCCGCAGAACGAAGACAACTCGAACGGTCTGATGGTCAACGCGCTCGGCTCGACGTGGCGCCAAGACTTGGTAGATGCCGTGAGCGGCGATTCGCTCAAAGGATATCGTGCCTTCCAAATGGGTGATGTGCTCTCGCAGACAACCACATTGGGCATTAATCGCTTCATCAATAGTGTCGCGACGCAATACTCGCCGTACAAGTGGCTTGCCACGCGCGCCACGTTTGGCTCGGACTATACTGCACGCGGTGAGCTGTTCCTCGCGAAGGTTGGAGAAGGACCAGCAGCCGGAACAACGCGTACCGGTAACATCACGAGTACGCAGGCTGGCATCAATCAGCAGTCCAGCGACCTCGGCGCCACCGCTACATGGCAGATGCTTGGCTGGCTGAACGCGAAGACGTCGGTTGGCATGCAGTACATCCGTGCGGCCATCAACAACACCACCGGCACGGGTATCGGCTTGCCGCCTGGTGGCGTGACCGTGTCCGCTGCAGCGACGCGCTCCAGCACGCAAACGCAAAGCGAGAAGCGCACTCTCGGCTATTATGCCGAAGAGGTTGTGAGCGTCAACGACAAACTGTTCCTAACGGCCGGCGTACGTCGCGATGCGGCGAATGCCTTTGGTAAGAATTTCAACGCTGTGTATTACCCGAAGTTCGGTGCGTCGTGGGTCGTCTCCGACCAAGCGTTTTTCCATAAGCCCGACTTCATTAACTCGCTGCGTCTTCGCGGCACGTACGGCGCCTCAGGACAGATTCCGGGAGCGACGGACGCGGTGCGCTTCTACAATCCCGGCCCCACGACGCTGCCGAACGGCAGTGACACACCGGGCGCGTCGCTTGGGTCGTTGGGCAACTCGTTACTGAAGCCCGAATTCTCCGCCGAAACTGAAGCGGGTTTCGACCTGACGATGTTCTCGAGTCGCACAAATATTGAAGTCACGTCGTACAACAAAAAGACCACCGACGCGCTCATCAGCCGTGGCATTGCACCATCGCTGTCCGGCTTGACGAGTCAGTTCGCGAACATCGGCAATATCCAGAACACGGGTATTGAAATGACGTTCAACCAAAAGGTGATCGATCGCAATTCCATC
>JANYFO010000097.1 GCA_025362635.1 Gemmatimonadaceae bacterium
ACCGTCGGAGCGCAGCAGCACACTTTGGTGATAGGGAGTGTGCCCCGGTGTTGGGTGCAGCACGATGCCCGGAAGAATCTCGACCGTACCGTCAACAAAATCAAAACGTTCCGCCGCGATCACGGGATCCCAGTTGCGTGGGAAATAACTCGCCGACGTCCGCTCGTTGGGTCGCGATGCGTACTCGTACTCCCCACGCTGGACGACGTAACGCGCGTTAGGAAAAGTCGGTTGCACAAGACCATCCGGTGTACGCGTCGTGTTGCCGCCCGCGTGATCAAAATGGAGATGCGTGTTCAGCACAAGCGTAACATCAGACAACGAAAAACCGGCCGCGCGAATACCATCTTCGAGTGCCGTCCGACTCTCGGAAACGGTGTTTTCGATGCCGTAAATCTCGTGGAACTTTGCGTTCTCCTTGTTGCCTACACCGGTGTCGATCAACACCAGCTCATCTTGGTGTTCGACGAGTAAGCAGCGCATGCCCATCGGGACACGATTGCGCGCGTCGGCGGCGATTCGTCGCTCCCATAGCGGCTTGGGCACGACACCAAACATTGCGCCGCCATCTAACTGTTGACCGCTGGCTTGAATTGCGTGCACGCGCCATCGTCCAACCGTGCGCATGTCATGAAGCGGACCTGGGAAACTCACGCGCTGTGATCCTCGCGAACGGGATGTGGGAAGGCTCGGCGACGTCGGTCTGGTGCGCTTGCATCACGACCGTGTCGACGAGCAGCAAGATGCGATTCAAGATCTGACCACGTGCACAGCCCGAGATCGGCCGCAACACGCAACAACCGCAACAACACTTCGGTGGTGGCCACCGCATCTCCTGCCGCGCGATGTCGTGCGCCGATGTTAATGCCGAAGTAGTGCGTCACGTGATCTAACGAGCGCCGCGACAACTGCGGCAACAACACGCGCGCCATGTGTACCGTGCAGAGCCGCGGTCCGGACAATTGGACGCCCACTCCGCGCTCGAGTTCTTCGGTGACGAAGCGCCAATCAAAAACCGCGTTGTGCGCCGTGAACACGCGACCGGCTAAGCGCGACGTGACCTCAGTGGCGATTTGACGAAACGCTGGTTGGTCTCTGACCATCGCCCACGAAATCTGCGTTAACGCGGTGATATGCTGGGGAATCGTGCGTTCTGGATTCACGAGCTGCGTAAACACCTCGCACACGGCACCGTCACGCACGTCCGCGATGGCAATCTCGGTGACGCGATCACCGTGGGACGCGCGTGTGCCCGTGGTCTCTACGTCAACGACAGCAAACGAAATATCGGTGAGTGAGGGTGACGCCACGTGTGCGATGGTGTCCGTTCGCAACGGGGTCGACGCGCGCGTCACGAGGGCGCCATCATATCCGCGCAGCGCCCAGTGTCCCGAGGGCAAACACACGAACTGCGCATGACTCGACAGCAACGCCACCGCCATACGTTCTGCGGCGTCGTGCTGTAAGCGCGGCACTTGGCACACGTGGCGCATTAACGAGACCGCATCCAACGGTCCATGAATGAGCGCGTCCGCCGCGCGTGCGGAGAGCGTGGTCGGGCGCGGGTGTACCGACGTCGAAAATGGATCCGAATGCGGAGGCATAGTCATCAGCGGAGAAGATAGCGTCCGCCGAGCGCTCCGTGTGACGGCGGTATTTTTGCGCTTGCTTCTAGCAAATCGTAGGGCGCAAACGTACCTTTGTGAAGTATTTCACAAGCCAACGCCCCGTGAAACGCATAGCCGATTCTACCGTCCGTCGCCTCTCGATGTACCTCCGCTACCTGGAGGATCTCGACGCTGGTGGCCAACACACTGCTTCGAGTGACGAACTCGCGCATTTGTGCGGCACTACGCCGGCACAAGTACGCAAAGATTTGTCGTTCTTCGGTTCTTTCGGGAAACGCGGACTCGGATATCCAGTGCACGAACTAACGTCGCACCTGCGCGAAATTCTCGGCCTCAAGCGCGAATGGAAGGTCGTAATTGTCGGCGCCGGTAAAATTGGTGCGGCGCTGGCCAACTACCGCGGATTTCGACAGCGCGGATTTAAAGTGATTGGTGTCTACGACAATAGCGCGGAAAAAATTGGGCTGCCTTGGGGTGAAGCCATCGTGCGCGACATCGTTGACCTTGAACGCGATGTCCGTGTCGAGGAAGCGTTGATTGCAGTACTCGCGATTCCGTCGGATGACGCGCAGAGTGTGGTGGATCGGCTCGTCGAAGCGGGCATACGCGCAATTTTAAATTTTGCGCCAGCGCAAATTGTCGTGCCGTCGCATGTCTCACTTAAATCCGTGAACATGGCCATGGAACTCGAAGGTCTATCGTTCGCGCTGACCAACGCAATGACAAGCAAGGGCGCCGCCTAAGCGGGTGGCGCGGCCGCCTACTACGCGTTTAATGCATCCACCAAACGGGCGAAGTCTTCCGGAGAGAGCACTTCCGGACGCGCATCCGTTCGCAATCCACAGCGCTCGATAATTTCGCCGGCCGCCAACGCGTCGAGTGCAGTGACGGTCCGCACCACGCGAATCAGTTGCTTGCGTCGCAAGCCAAACGCCGCTTGCACAAAACGACCGAAGCGCTGCTCGAGCACCTCACTGACCACCGGATCCGCGCGCGGTGTCACGCGCACGATGGCCGAGTCAACTGTTGGCGGCGGATTAAACGCGCCGGGCGGTACACGTTTCACGATTTCAACCCGTGCAACGGCCTGCACGTTCACACTGAGTGCACCGTAAATCTTGTCGCCGGGCGGAGCCGCCATACGATCCGCTACTTCTTTCTGTACGAGATAAATGGCAACGTCGGCGCGCGGACGTTGGAGCGCATGAAAGAGTATGGGTGTCGTGATGTAGTACGGGACGTTGCCGGCCAGCACGAACGGGCCGCCCGCTGCGTCGGCCAGCGACGTTTCCAACACATCACCTTCGATAATCGTGACGTGCGGTCGATCGATGTAGCGCTGCCGCAAGTGCGCCGCGAGATCGCGATCTATCTCAATCGCGACCACGCGCGCAGCGCGCTCCACCAGTCGATCGGTAAGCGCTCCGCGACCTGGTCCGATTTCCACTACCGTCTTGTTGTTGATCGGTCCAAGCGCATCAACGATGGTGTCTAACACACGCGTGTCATGCAGGAAGTGCTGACCAAAGCGTTTCCGCGGGATCGGCAACGTCTGCGGCTCTTTGGGTCGTGGCCGATGCCTTACCATGGCCGATCCACCACCACCACAGCTTGATCATCGCGCAGCGGTGTTTCACCGGCATGTGCAGTCACCACCGCAAACATTTCGGCTAATATTTTGTCAGGCGATTCGGCATGCGACATCCGTGACAACGCACGTAACATCGCCGCTTCACCCAACCGTTGATCGCGCGCATCAAGCGCGTCAACGAGACCGTCCGTGAACAACACGAGGCGATCACCTTGTCGCCATGCCATCACGCACTCGTCGATGGGTACGTTGCTAAACCCAATAGGTGGCACGACCGCCGATAAGCGTTCACACACCCCGTCCGCGCCCAACCGAAAGGCATGCGGATGTCCGGCGTTCGCGAACCGAAGCTCACCAACGCGCGAATCGATCACCGCATAACACAGCGACAACGACATTTCTGTGGACGCGAGTTCGTCCGCGAGTGAGCGTTGCACAGCTTCTAAAGCGATGGATGGGTCGAACGCCGCCTGCACGTGAATCGCGGCGGCGCTCAACGCGAGCGCCATCACCAATGCGGCCTGAAAACCATGTCCTGAGACGTCGCCGATCAATACACCCGTGCGATCTCGATCAAGGCGCGCCAGCAGAAAAAAGTCGCCACCGACGCTTTCTGCTGACACAACGCGTGCTGCGGCGCGCGCTTCTGGCTCGACGACGGACGGCTTCGGTAACAGCTTGAGTTGGAGCTCGTGCGCCACGCGCATTTCGCGGACAAGTTGCTGTCGCTCGACCGCCGCTCGCACCAGCGACGCGTTATGCATGGCCACACCAATCTGCGTGCCGACCGCCATGGCGAGTTTGCGATCCCCCGCTGTAAATGGCGCACCGTGCGCGCGTCCCCCGAGAACCAACACGCCAGAGGGTGTCGCACCCATACTTTCAACCTGTGGTGTGCCGACGCGACGCGATGAGACCACGGGAAACTGTCCGGTGACGTTCACGCCGGTATTTGGCCGCGAAATCGCCACGGCCAGCAGTGGACCTCCATCTTCGGCGATCAATGGATCAGCGAGGCGCGATGAAGCATCGTCCTCCATGCACGCACCACCGGCGCGCCAAGCGCGTACCGCGATGTGCGCCGGATCGTCGAGCGCAATCGACACGTACTCTCGGTCACGGAGGCCCAGCGTCGCCACCGGTGCGAGCGTCATCGGTGCGAGCGTCATCGGTGCACGTCGCGTAAGCAAAAACACTGCGCGCGTTGCGCCGACGGTTGTAGCGAGTTCATACAGCAGCGTGTCGGCAACGTCTTCCACCGCAGCGCCGCCGCCGAGCAATTCTCCGATCGCATAAAGCAGATTGATCTCTTGGTATCGCTCGACCAGCTCGCGCGCAGCGCCATCTCGTTCACTCGCAAGGCGCCGAACGAACGGTACCAATCGGCCGAGCAACCGATTGCTTTCTGGCGTTAGACCTGGTTCGGCGAACAACCAGCCGGCGCTCTCGCCAGTGTTGACGAGCTGCGCGCTCAGTCCGCGCTGGCAGGCCCACGCGTTGACGTCCCACACCAAAGCGCCCGTTTCCGTGAGCGCCGCAAACTCGCTCGACGAGGCGCCGAGTAGCGACAGCGCAACCGTGCCGTCTCGACGTTCCCAAATGGCCGCCTCTCGCCCGGTGGCCTCGTGGAATGCGGCCAAGAGGGTGGCGACCTCCGTCATGCGCGACGCAGCCTGAGCTGAACGGTATGACCACGCATCGCGCTTTCGCAACGACTTTCCACATGATCCATCAGCGCACGCATCAAAAAAATGCCGCGTCCATCTTCCCGTTCCAGCCAATCTGCATCGGCGGGTGAATGTTGCACCGCGCCTGCATCAAACCCATCGCCTTCGTCGGTGACATTAAGCACAAGGGAATCTGCTTCGATCGCGGCACACACACGCACTGCGCGCGTTCGGTCACCTCGATTGCCACAAAGTATGGCATTGGAGAGCGCTTCCGTGAGCGCGACGGGCACATTGAGCCGACAGAGGCGCGATGAAAACCCTGCAGCGACGCACAGTTGCGTCACCGCGTCAACAACCGCACCGATTTCCGCGACGTCGGACGCGATCGTCCACGTGTGCTGTTGGATTGGGAGCGACGTGGCGAGCGTCGCTGGACGAGCACGACGCCTGGCCATGGGCTTAGCGCGAAGCGACTGCATCAGCGCGCGTCGCAAACAACGGAAACAATGCATCAAGCCGCGTCAGCTCAAACAGCGTTCGCAAATCGTCATTGAGACCCGCCAAGCGTAAATCGCCTCCCAGTTCACGCAAGTGTTTCCCGAGCGACACGAGTGCGCCCAACCCTGAGCTATCGATGTACGGCGACGCCGCGAAGTCCACAATGACGAGACGCGCGCCTAGATCGACCTCGTCAAGCACCGCCTGTTTAAACTCTTGACGATTTGTGACCACCAGCTGACCGTTAACTTCGACAATCAACGTCTCGTGGTCGCGCGCAAGAATGAATTTCATAGATCGCTCAGCTGGAGGCACCGGACGCGAGGGAGACTCCCGGCATCCCCACTTGGAGTGCCGTAATCGCCGCAACATGCACAATGTCATCCGTTGTAGCGCCTCGTGACAAGTCACTGCACGGCTTCGCGAGTCCTTGTAAAATTGGTCCGATGGCTATAGCGCCCGCCAATCGTTGCACCAGCTTGTAGGCGATGTTGCCGGCGTCGAGCGACGGAAACACGAGCACGTTGGCGCGACCGGCAACCGCCTCGCCAAATGCTTTGCGGCGTGCGATTTCGGGTACCAAGGCCGCGTCGGCCTGCAACTCGCCGACCACGTGTAGCTCCGGTGCCTCGGCACGAATCATGGCCAAGGCTTCGCGCACGCGACTCACGGATGGGCCGTCCGCACTCCCCATTGTGCTGTACGACAAGAACGCGACGCGCGGTTCATCACCGACGATGCGACGACGATCTGCCGCAGCAGCTAATGCGATATCGGCAAGTTGTCGCGCAGTGGGATCGGGGACGACCGCGCAGTCAGTAAACGTGAGCACCTCACCCTCCCCGCTGCGAAACGACGGCACGATCATATAAAACGCGGACGACACGGTGCGAACTCCGCGCGCCGCACCGACGGTCCAGATCGCGGCGCGCAAGACATCCGCCGTGGTGTGGGATGCACCGGCAACGCATCCATCGGCCTCACCGAGCGCGACGAGCGCATCGGCGAAGTACAACGGATCGCGCGCGAGTCGTTCCGCTTCGCTCCGCACGAGCCCTCGATCGCCACGCCGCGACAACAAGTGCTCGACCACGCGCGGTGTACGTGTGTCCGTCAGCGGATCAAGAATTTCTGAGCGTCCGGCTGGTACGACGCCGGTTGCCGCATCACTGCGGCGCACGAGCACCGGAATTAGTGAGCCGCGTCGTCCGAGTGCGATCACCGCTTCCACGGTGCGAACGTCTGTCGCTTCGGGAAATAAAATTCGACGCGGATTTTCTGACGCGCGCCGATGCACGGACTCCAAAAATGCAGACGCGGCGGCAAGCGACATGACGGCTATCGTGCGAAGCGTTCGGCGAGCTTGCGCGCAATCAGCGGATGCACAAGGTCGGACACGTTACCCCCAAATCGCGCGACTTCGCGCACCATGCTGGAGCTGATGTACGTCGTGTCAAGCGATGGAGCCATAAAGATCGTTTCGAGATCGGGTAACAAATGTCGATTCATCAATGCCATTTGGAATTCGTACTCGAAATCGCTCACTGCTCGCAAACCGCGCACCGTAATACGCGCGCCGGTTTCTTTGGCGAGATCGACAAGAAGTCCGGAAAAGGCGCGCACTTCAACGTGCAGGTTGTCGCTCGTAATTTCACGGATGAATTGCACACGTTCCTCGATCGTGAAGAGCGGCTGCTTACTGACATTGACCGCAACCGCAACGACCAAGCGATCCGTAAAAGCGGCCGTGCGTTTGATGAGATCCTCATGCCCGTGTGTGATCGGATCGAACGAACCGGCGTAAATGGCAATCCGAGCGTTGGGAGTCGACGGCGAAGGCATCAATTGGAGGTTGCGCGGTAAAAGGTGAGAGCGTTCGCACCATAGCGGCGCGTTTCTCCGGGAGCCGGCATCGCCACGTCGGCCGAGTGTTCAATACCGAACACGTGTGCGAAGGGAACGGTGAGCCATTGCGCAACCAAGACACTGCCCGTCTCCGCCAAGTACGGCGGATCGGCAAACGCAACATCGTAAGCACCTGCAGCAAGCGCCGTCGCAAATTCCAGCGCGTCCGCACGATGAATTACCGCACCGGCGTGACCGCCCAGCGCATCAAGATTTGCTTGAATGGCCAGCAGAGATCGCGGTGCGCGTTCGACGAAATCGCACGTCGCCGCACCGCGGGAAAGCGCTTCAAGGCCTAACGCGCCACTGCCGGCACAAAGATCAAGTACCCGCGCCTCCGGTAAAAGATGATGCACGATGCTCATCCACGACTCACGCACACGATCACCGGTGGGTCGCACCGAATCTCCGTCAGGCGCTTCGATGCGACGACCGCGCCAACGTCCGGCAATAATACGCATTGCGTTATTTCTCCAACTCGGGTTGGCGGAAATCCGCCAACTTCAGTTGCAGCCGATTTGCACCGCGATACTCATCCCGCTCCAAGCGAAACGCTAATTCGAGCGGATGCGCAATATCGAGGTGCTGCGCGCGTTGTGCCATTCCCCACCCGATGGCCTCAAGTGAACCCTGCCCCACTTCGAGCGCCAAGCGCACGCCATCCGCGCCTATCCGTTTTGGCGTCGCGGCGAGTCGCACATTGTGCGCCTGAAAAAGCGGTGCGGGATTTCCCATGCCGAACGGTTCAAAGTGGCGCACTACCTTTTCTAACTCTTCGCCAATCATGTCGAGCGGCACGGTAAGGTCGACGCGGAGTTCTGGCACCAGATCCTCAGCACGGAGTCGTGCGTGCGCCACTTGATCAAACGCGTCCCGAAACACCGGGATGTGCGCGGCATGCATGGTCAAACCTGCCGCCGCGCGATGCCCACCGTAACGCAAAAAGTGCGCACGACACTCACCTAACGCGGCGTGCAAATCGAAGGCGCTGATGGATCGACCAGAGCCTTTGCCGATGCCGTTTTCGACTGCGATGA